>JBBQNH010000019.1:0-34047 GCA_038329705.1 Burkholderiales bacterium
CTCAGCAGAAATCTGGTCATGTCGTCAGTCTGACTTGGGTTGCAACGGTCTAAATGATACCATCGCGGGATAATTATTTTGGGATGGCATAACCGGTTTTTCGGAGGCAAGCATGGCAGGTCATAGTAAATGGGCGAACATCCAGCACCGCAAGGGCAAGCAGGATGCCAAGCGCGGCAAAATCTTCACGCGACTGATCAAGGAGATCACCGTGGCGGCGCGGATGGGCGGCGGAGACCCGGACGGCAATCCGCGTCTGCGCCTGGCGATGGACAAGGCCTATGCCAACAATATGCCCAAGGACAACGTCGAGCGCGCGATCAAGCGCGGCAGCGGCGAACTGGACGGGGTAAATTACGAAGAAATCCGCTACGAAGGTTACGGCATCAACGGCGCTGCGGTGATGGTGGATTGCATGACCGACAACAAGACCAGAACCGTGGCGGATGTGCGCCATGCCTTAACCAAGAACGACGGTAATCTCGGCACCGACGGCTCGGTATCTTTCCTGTTCCAGCATTGTGGGCAGATGATCTTCGCGCCCGGCACGGACGAGAACGGCCTGATGGAAGTGGCGCTGGATGCCGGCGCGGAAGACATCATCACCAATGACGATGGCAGTATCGAGGTGATCACCTCGCCGCACGATTTCGTCAACGTGAAGCAGGCGCTGGAAGCAGCGGGATATAAAGCAGAATTCGGCGAAGTCATCATGAAACCCGCCAACGAAGTGGTCTTCAGCGGGGACGATGGGGTGAAAATGCAGAAACTGCTCGACGCCCTGGAGGATTTGGATGACGTGCAGGAAGTCTATACCACTGCGGTGATCGAAGAATGAAATCAGGGCGGGGTGAAGTGAGGAGGGTCAAGGGTAAAACCCTGGCACGCTGATGCGCCCCTCTTCCCCCTTCCCTCTTCCCCCTTCTCCGGTAAGAATTTTGGGTATAGACCCCGGCCTGCGCATCACCGGCTTCGGTATATTGGACAAAGACGGGCAACACCTGCATTACGTTGCCAGCGGCTGCATCAAGACGCCCGACGGCGAATTGCCGGTACGATTGAAAGCGATCCTGGATTCTCTGGGCGAAGTGATCGCACAACATCAACCCCAACAGGTTGCGGTGGAAAAAGTGTTCGTCAACGTCAATCCGCAATCCACGCTGTTGCTTGGTCAGGCGCGCGGCGCGGCGATCTGCGCCGCGGTGCTGGCGAATCTGCCAGTAGCGGAATACACTGCATTGCAGGTGAAGCAGGCGGTGGTCGGCAACGGCCATGCCGACAAGGAACAGGTACAGCAAATGGTGCAGCGCTTGTTGAAATTATCCGGCATCCCCAGCCCTGATGCGGCAGATGCGCTGGCCTGTGCGATATGCCATGCGCACGGTGGGCAGGGCATGGGTGCGCTGGCGACAGCGGGATACCGCATGAAGAACGGGAGACTGGTTTGATAGGAAGACTGACAGGGATATTGCTGGAAAAGAACCCGCCGCAGATCCTGCTGGATGTGCAGGGCGTGGCTTATGAACTGGATGTGCCGATGAGCACGTTCTACAACCTGCCCCTGTTGCACGAGAAAGTGGTGCTGCACACCCAGCTGATCGTGCGCGAGGATGCCCATCTGTTGTATGGATTCCTGAGCAACGAAGAGCGCCTTGCATTCCGCCAGTTGCTCAAGATCAGCGGTGTCGGCCCCAAGCTGGCATTATCAGTCCTGTCGGGCCTTAGCCTGAATGACCTGGCCCTGGCAGTGGCCAACAAAGATGCCGGACGGCTGAACAAGATTCCGGGCGTGGGCAAGAAAACTGCCGAAAGATTGCTGCTGGAATTGCAGGGAAAATTCGTGCTGACCGGCGCGGGTGCAGCACAGGCCGTCACTGGTGCTTCTTCGGGAAATGACATCCTGAACGCTTTGCAGGCATTGGGCTACAACGCAAAGGAAGCAGACTGGGCGATCAAACAACTGCCCAAAGATGCCGGCGTCTCTGACGGCATCCGGCAGTCCCTCAAGTTATTGTCCAAAGCTTGAAACTTCGAATGGGGAAAACAGCAGGATGAAAAAATATATTGCTTTTGGTTTGTTGGCGGCGTCAGTTTCGATGCCGGCATATTCAGCCCTTAATGCCGGCACAGTTGCACCCGGCTTCGTCACCCGGGCTTCCCTGGGCGGCAAGGTATTTACCTATTCGCTTGCCGATGCACTGAAAAAGGGTCCGGTTGTACTTTATTTTTACCCTGCTGCGTTTACCAAAGGCTGCACGATCGAGGCACATGATTTTGCCGAGGCAACCGATCAATACCGCGCGCTTGGCGCAACCGTGATCGGCGTTTCGCATGACGATATCGAGAAGCTGAACCGGTTCTCGGTCAGCGAGTGCCGCAGCAAGTTCCCGGTGGCCGCCGATCCGGATCAGCACATCATGAAATCCTACGACGCGATCCTCGCGGCAAACCCGGAATATGCGAATCGCATATCCTACGTGATCGTTCCCGGCGGCGAGATCATCTATAGCTATACCGACATGCAACCGGACAAGCATGTCGAGAACACACTGGCTGCGTTGCGGAAATGGGCTGCGCAGCACAGATAACAAGACCGTGCTGCCGAAAAGCTATTTATTCTTGCCCAGAGAATAGAAGCTGTTCTTCATGACCAGATTGAGACGCTCGCCAAACTCCTGGGCGAAGTGGCGCATGGCTTTTGCGGCCTCGACTTCCCCGGTGGCGCGCTCAAAGGAGTCTGCCATGGACAACAGATTCTGGTGATAGAACTGTTTCATCTCGTCCACCATCATTTCCTGTGTCCACAGATCGATACGCAGCGTGGTATTTTCCTCGGCATCCCATAGCGCGATCATGACTGCTTTGCTGGTGCTTGCCTTGTCGGCATCGGAGGCGCTCCACTCGATTTTTTGCGGTACCTTTTTTTCGTCCTGGGTAATGGTGAATCTGATTTCGGATTGTTTCATTTAATAAGGCACCTGTAGCATCCCGGTTGGGAATGTGTGATTGTTAAAACATGGATGGCAGATCAGTTCCCGTCCGTTGCGATTCTATTCCCGCAGCGCCAGATTCAGATTTCACTGGCTGACCTCCTGCATCCCCGGTTGGTATATTTTAACGTTGTTACGGCCGCTTTTCTTGGCATGATACATCGCAATGTCGGCGCTTTTGACCAGCAGCTTATCTTCCCTGCCGTGTTGGGGATATACCGCAATGCCTATGCTTGAGCCGATAGTCAATATATGCCCGGCCAGCTCAAAAGGCTGGTTCAGGGAATGACGTATCTTTTCTCCGACCTTGCTTGCATCCCCTTGAGTTTCGATATCCGGCAACAGAATGACGAATTCGTCACCCCCCACTCTTGCCGCCGTATCCGATTCACGCAGACAATCCTGGATACGCTGGGCGACTTCCTGCAGCAGCAAATCACCCACACCATGGCCGTATGTGTCATTGACCGGCTTGAACTTGTCCAGATCAATGAACATCAGGGCCAGACGTTTCTTGTTCCGCTGCGCGGCGGCGATCGCCTGCCGTAAACGGTCGTTGAACAGTGCACGGTTGGGCAGGTGCGTAAGCGCGTCGAACTGAGCCATGTGCTGCAGATGTTCTTCCGCCTCTTTGCGCTTGCTGATATCGGTCGAGATACCGCACAAGGCATAGATACTGCCGTCCTCGCGCCTGAGCGGAAGTTTGACAGTCAGGAAGACATCCATCACCCCGGTGAGCAGGTTGTGATTGGTCTCCTCGCTCTGAATGGTCTCGCCATTCTGCAGCACCCGCAAATCCTCCTTGCGTATATTGGCGGCGGTTTCGGCATCGAAAAATTTGCAATCGTCATAGCCGATGATCTCTTCCAAGGGCGCATCGAAGCGGTCGCGCAACAACCGGTTGGCGAACAGATAGCGGCTCTGCATGTCTTTTGTATAGATGTAAGAGGTCACATTTTCCAGGATATCGGAAAGCAATTTCTGGCTTTCCAGAATTATCTTGTCGGCACGACTGCGGGCCAATGCGATCTCGGCCAGATTGGCGGTTTGCTCGATCAGTCGGATCTCATCATCGGATGGTTGGTGCACGACAGGGTGATAAATAGCAAAGGTGCCGAGCACCTTTCCGGAAGCCGAACGAATCGGTTCCGACCAGCATGCGCCCAAACCCGCCTTGACGGCGAGTTCTTGAAAATCTGTCCAGTAAGGGTGGGTCAGGATATCTTCAACGATGACACGCTGGCCGGTAAAAGCAGCCGTACCGCAAGAACCCACACCGATACCGATCGCGGTGCCGTTTATCGCGTCATTGTAAAAGTCGGGCAGGCTCGGTGCTGCACCGTTCATAAGGTGTTTGCTCTCGTCATCGAGCAGCAAAATACTGCAAAGCATGCCAGGCTGTTCCTGCTCCGCACCTCGCACGATAGCTTTCAGTATGTCGGCAAGCGGTGCGCCGTGAGCCAGCAGTTCCAGCACATGATTCCGCATCTGCTCGCGTTGTTCGGATCGCCTGCGATCGGTGGCATCACGTGCAAGCCTGCGCCTGATAATCGTGGTGAAGAAAACGGCAATCAGGATGCTGCTCACCAGCACCAGGAACATCAACATCCCGCACCCCGGGGCCTGGCTGCTGCAATCTCGCAGTACTGATCAATACGGAACATCCCGGTTAGTGTTAATCGCTTGATTAATATCATGGCAGCGCGGGTGTTCAGTGAGTGTAATCTTGCAGCCACAGTATCATGATCTCAAATAAAGCCGCATAGTCATCCGAACGTCAATCGACACGGGTATTTCTCAGGCTAATGGAGCGTCAACAGGAATATATTCTCATGCAGCCGGCTCAGGCCGCGCTGCTGGAAACGCGGGTTTTGCGCCAACACATCCAGTTTCGCGAGCGGGCTTACCTTGGCGAAATCACGGTAGAGCGCCTCCACTTCACTTGTAGAAACAGCAAACGGTGGGCCCTGCATTTCAAGCTGCGGATAATCGAACGTGATGAGCAGGATCCGCGTTCCCGGCGGCAGGATACCCGCCAGATGCCAAGCATAACGTTCACGCATCTCCGGCGGCAGGGCAACCATGGATGCACGGTCATACACTGCTTTCACTTGCTCCAGATCTTCCTTGCCCAAATCGAAGAAGTCTCCACACAGGATGCGCATATCATCCGCCTCGTAAAGCTCGAATCTTTCATGCGTGGAATGCTTCGGGACATAACCGTTTTCTTCGTAGAACGCCCGCACCGCAATGTCGCTCAGCTCCACACCCAAAATCCGATGGCCCTGTTCGTGCAGCCACAACATATCTCGGCTTTTTCCACATAACGGGACGAATACCATGCCGTGTCGATCAATCTGCATTGTTTGCCAGTATTGGCGCAGATACGGATTGAATTCGTCCTGATGAAAACCGGTTTCTTCCCGTTCCCAACGCTCAAGCCAGAATTCCTTTTTCAATTTTCAGCTCTCTTCAAACCCACCGATGGGCAACAGTCTTTTTCAAGCGGTCATATTGAATGACAACGAACATTCAATGGGCGAGAAATATAAACCAGAACAGGCCGCTGACAACCAGGAACACTGTTATGAAAATAATTATTTTTTGCAATGTGTCCATCTACTTCTCCAAGTTAATAAATTGTGAACAGCGCGGTACCTGCCATCGGTTCAAGACCAGCCATGATTACCACGGAATCTCCTGCCCATCATAACCGAAAAATTTTCCCGAGTCGGCAGGTGCAAGTCTGTTCGCTACTCGTCTCATACCCGATACGCTTTGCTCTGCCGTGATTAGCGCGTTTGGTCCGCCCATATCAGTTTTGACCCAACCGGGGTGGAATACGACCGCAATGATTCCGAGCGGATTCAGGTCGATAGACATATTTTTTACAACCATGTTCACCGCCGCTTTGCTGGAACGATACAGGTAACTGCCACCCCCGCTATTATCCGCGATACTGCCCATTTTGCTGGTAATGGTCACAATGGATTTGTGTTTGCTACGGGCGATCTGCGCGGCCAGGGTCTCGGCCAACTTGAGCGGCGCCATGGTGTTGATGCGGAAAACCTGCAACCATTCGGCATAATCCGTATGGCCAAACCCGCTTTTATCGGAATCTGGATAGTGACCGGCATTATTGATGAGCAGGTCTATGGACTCGTCGGCCAATACCTGCCCAAGTTGGTCAATCTGAATAGGATCGGCGACATCGAGAAAGTGTACCTTGATCCTTCCCGGGTATAGTCCTGCCAGCTTGTCGAGTGCGGCTGATTTCTCTGGTTGACGGCAACAAGCCAGCACGCGCCAGCCATCTGCGGCATATTGCCTGGCAAATTCCAGCCCTATGCCCCGGTTGGCACCGGTGATCAATACAGTATTCACTGTGTTCCTCCGTTACGGTTTACAGGTTTAAATATGATGTGCTGGTGCGATGCTATTGCCCGGTAATGGGCAAAAAAGTATAACCTCTTCACGGTCATTTACGCCAATCCAAAATTTTGTTACAGAATATCTCATGGCATGATAGCCCAGCGGATTGCTGCCGCCCGTCCGAAGCACAATAACGCCGCATGTGCAGTTACTTTGTGTAATATCTGTTGCCAATGGTTCCAATTGAAAATTTTTTTTACCCGCTGTGCAGGCTCTGGTCAGGCCTGTTGCTGGGCGTCTGTTTACTTTTTCCGCTGAAGACGTTTGCTACCGGTCAAGTCGATGTAACGACCGAACAGTCTCAAACGTCATTGCCTGAATCATCTGCCCCTCCTGAGCAAACTGCGCAGCCGGGCCTACCGCCCGAATTTCTGACTTCTCTCGACACCCAGCGCGATTATCTTTCCGGCAAGATCGTCAACTTCGCAAATGATATCGACCGCTTTTTTGGCAATGACCGCAACTACCAGGAAAGCAACAAGAGCGTCGTCCAACTGGATCTTGCCCGATCAAGCGGATATGGCGGGGATCGCAAGCTGGTGCTGTCGGCAAGGGCCAACTTAAATCTGCCTTCCACGGAAAAGAGACTGCACCTGCTGATCGAGTCCAACCCGGACCAAAACACAACCGGTGAACCGACGGCCAACGAGAACACTGCGTTAACCGATCAAGTGAATACGCCACAAAGTTATGGCTTGGCATTGCGTTATGAGAAAGTAAAGCAGGAATTAAAGGAATTTCACATCAGCGCCGATGCGGGACTCAAATTCCAGGGGATCAAGATCAATCCTTTCGTACGCGCAAGAAGCAGCTATTCGATCCCTTTCGAACAATGGCGACTGAAAGCTGCGGAGTCGGTATATTGGTTCAATACCATCGGGATAGGTGAAACGACCCAGGTTGATCTGGAACACCTGATCAGCGAACCGGTTTTGTTCCGTGCCACCAGCAACGCAACATGGCTCAGAGAAAAACAGAATTTCGACCTGCGCCAGGACCTGTCATTTTTTCAAACTGTGAGTGATCGCACAGCCGTACTGTATCAGGCCAGCGCGATCGGGGTGAGCAACCCGCAGGTGCAATTATCCGCATATGTCGCCCAAATCCTGTATCGCTACAGATTGCACCGTCAGTGGGTGTTCTTCGAGTTGAACCCGCAGATGATCTTCCCGAAAGTCAATAGTTTCAATGGCAGCTTCGCGCTCACCATGCGTTTGGAAATGCTGTTTGACGGGACACGTTGAGATCGATTGCGGGTAGCCAACTGCTCACTCACCTTTCCTGAATCGCTCGATTTCGCGACGGTCGCGCTTGGTCGGCCTGCCCCTGAAAAAGAACGGCTGAGGCTGCAGTTTGAGTTGGGCAGCAATCGCCTCCCTGCGCTGGCGGCTGTCCCCGGTCTCGCGGTAAAGTTGTTGCGCCTGCGCGGCGGGTCCGCGTTTATTGGACAACGCGATCACCTCGACAACGAACTCTTTTTGTCCGATGCTTATGCTGAGTACATCTCCCACTGCTACATTCCTGGCCGGTTTGACGCGCGCCTCATTGATATGCACTTTGCCGCATTCCACGGCGTCGGCTGCCAGCGAACGCGTCTTGAAAAATCGCGCGGCGCACAGCCATTTGTCGATGCGGAATTTTTCTGCTGGGTCGTCTTTGTTCATTCCGGTGTCGTGAATTAATCGCGCTTGCTGCACTCGGCTGATGAGGCTAATTGAGGAGTGGATCGTCCTTGGGCAACTGTTTGGCATACCAGATCGCAAGTTTGTGCCGCAACGTCTTTTCGGCAACCTGATCTTCGGGTAAAGGCTGAATGACACTGTCATGGACCAGCAGCCTGTAGATATAGAGAAGTTTCTCGCTGGCCGAGTCGGTCGGCTCAAATTCGACCACGCCGCGTCCCTCGGCATATTTCACTCCGGCAAGCATCGCCGCCTTAAACAACTCCGCTTCATGTTTGAGTTTTTTCATGGTGATGTCCGTCCTCGATATAACACCCGGCAGTCAGGCTGATCATTCAGAAATCCTGACGATCGATACCTGTTACCTTAAGGAACCAAGGCTTAACTATACTTAAAACCTGCACCATCGCAAGCCGCGCGTTCCGGTTGGGCTTTCCAAAATCGATTTCACAATAACAAAGGGCGGGAAAACCGCCCCGACCTTACTGACTGTTACTATTACATAGCACCCGTTCAGGACGCCAAGCCTGCCCATGCCGCAATCGATACCGACAACGCTGCGAGCCAGCCGAGTGTGGTGTGAAATTCCACTTCCCGAGATAAATCCTTGCTTTCCTTTTTTTCGCTCATAATGGTGCTCCTTTCAAAAATTAACAAACCAGCAGGATCTCATTCATCATCAATCCCGACAAAGAGACCCAAGGAGCTTCTGTTTGTTCCATGACAGTTATGTGATTTTTTGTTTTATATTGTCCGTCGAATGGAACTTTCCCGATTGACCTATCCTCGTATCGACAATATACGTTCACAGTGAGTATTATCGCTGCAATCTTCCGAATATCTCAAATCCATCGTTACATCCATAAGTAATCAGATAGCCAATTACCAGAAGGAACATCATGCCATTATTGTTTTCGCCCGCCACGCTCGGCACACTCACACTGCAAAACCATCTGGTCATGGCACCGCTGACGCGGAGCCGCGCCACCGGCAACATTCCCAACCAGCTCATGGCCGAATATTACTCACAGCGCGGTTCTGCCGGGTTGATCATCACCGAAGGCACATCCCCCTCCCCGAATGGCTTGGGTTATCCGCGCATACCGGGAATATTTTCCGCCGAACAAATAGCCGGATGGAAACTCGTTACCGATGCAGTGCATGCCAAAGGCGCAAAAATATTCATCCAATTCATGCATTGCGGCCGCGTAGCCCATCCGCTCAACCTGCCAGCCGGGGCACGCGTGCTCGCGCCTTCAGCATTGGCAGCCGCCGGTGATATGTATACTGATGCCGAGGGCATGAAGCAGAACGCCATGCCCCATGCCATGAACGAAGCTGACATCCGTACCACCATAGAGGAGTATGCGCAGGGTGCGAAAAATGCGGTGACGGCGGGCTTCGACGGTGTCGAGTTGCACGGGGCTAACGGTTACCTGCTTGAACAGTTCATCCGCCCAAGCTCAAATCAACGCACCGATCTTTACGGCGGGCCAATTGAAAACCGGGCACGTTTCGTACTTGAAGTCGCCGATGCGGTGATCGATGCAATCGGCAAGGACAGAGTCGGTATTCGCCTGTCGCCGTATGGCGTTTTCAACGACATGCCCCTGTATGATGGAATGGAAGCTGATTACAGCTATCTTGCCCAGCAGCTCAATGCGCGCGGGCTGGTTTACATCCATCTGGTTGACCACTCGCCCATGGGTGCGCCGACAGTACCCGACTCGATCAAGAAGATGTTCCATAGCGCGTTCAAGGGCAAGCTGATCCTATCCGGCGGATACGATGCGGCAAGAGCTGAAAAGGATTTGGCTGAAGGAAAATGCGACCTGGTCGCCGTAGGGCGACAATTTCTCGCCAACCCTGATCTGGTTGCACGCTGGAAAAACAACTCGCCGCTGAACGCGCCAGATATGGACACGTTCTATACGCCCGGGCCGAAAGGCTATACGGATTATCCTGCGCTGGACTGACAATGAACCGGCATCAGTCCGGCTCTGGATTACGAGCGGCCGGCCTGATGATTGTTTCGCGCGATTCCTGGTGGCCGACTCGGTTGCAACATGGGGCACACATCATCTTACTGGTTAGGTTCTTCACCACCAGTAAGCGATTTTGTTCATCTTCCCCGTATCCCGGGGAAGATGACCCGCCTTTCGTGAATTACTTCAGATGAGTCACACCACCAAAACTACCCAGCCATTTGCTGCCATCCTCGGCGGTAGCCATGGAAAATACGGTATTTGAAAACAACCCGTCGTTTGTCGTCAGCAGTTTAAGATGCTTGGGCGACACTTCCTCACCGTCCAAAATAGCTATTCCGTTATTGGTGCCAATCCACAGCTTTCCGGAAGGTTCGCGGTGGAGCATGAATATCAGGTTGCCCGGCAGGCCGTCAGCCATGGTGTAGTTGCGCCATTTTTTTCCATCAAAATGCGCCAAGCCTCCACCCCAAGTGCCGGCCCACACTTTTCCGTCACTGTCCACCTGCAAAGAGACAATATAATTGGGATTGTAAGCACCCGCCCCGCTCTTGCCTTCCAAGCCCATTTCTCTGGCCTGCTGGGCGTGATGTTCGGAAAACTTGGCCGGGTCAACACCGAATTTTGGGTCGTTCTTGATTTTTTCGTACGATGCGCCTACTTTCCAGTGCTGCCATTTGCCGTCCTTGAAACGAGCCGGGCCTCCCTCGGTGGCAAACCACATTTCACCGTCTTTTCCCTCGGCGAGACTATAGACCCAATCGTTGGGCAAACCACCCTTGGTGTTTTCCACGGTGTATACATCCCATTTGGAACGATCCTTCAAATTTCCGCCGCGTATACGATTCGCACCAGACCATGTAGCGATCCACGTGTCCCCATTGTTAGCCTTCAATACCTTGTATACAAATGCATCTGCAAGGCCGTCTGGAACATTGTAGTTATCCCATTTGTTGCTGGCCTCGTTGAATAATGACATGCCGCCACCATAAGTACCCACCGCGATCCGTCCATCCAGCTTGCCAATGCTGAATATTCCCTTGGAAAGTAGTCCGTCCTTCTGGTCGAAATAACGAAATTCGTCGTTTGCAGTATTGTAGCGAATCACACCGCCAGAAGTTCCAACCCATACCTGTTTGCCATCGATATAAATGGACTTGACGTTGCTGTTTCCGACTCGAAAGTGGGTAAACTTGGTTTTCGGATCCTCTATTGCTTTGCCCATTCGACCGCCATCCGGTTGGCCGGGCTGCGGACTTTCCTGAGTAGCGTTCGGCTGCTCTACCGCAGGATGGTTAGGCGGCATTTGGGCACCTGGCTGGATTGCGCCTGCTGTTTGAGCAGGGACCACAGGTGTTGCCTTTTTCATATTCACAACGTAGATTCCGGCGACCAAGCCAATCACGATGACCGCAATCACCGTTACCGATTTAATATTCAATTGCATCCAATATCTCCTTGAAGTTCCTGCTTGCAAAGCTGTCAGCCTACCGGCCGATGAGTGTCACGCCACGCCGGGAGCCAGCCCATATCTCCCCGTTAGGCGACACTGCCACAGCATAGACGTTATTTTCCAGCAGGCCGCTGGATTTGTCATAGTTATGCCACGTTTTCCCGTCATAACGACTAACCCCGTTATTGGTGCCGAACCAGAGTACACCGCCCGGCGCTTGGGCAATACTATAGACGATATCCCCCGCCAACCCATCCTTGATAGTGTAGTTTTGCCAACTCTTGCCGTCAAAGCGGCTGACACCACCACCCCAGGTGGCGGCCCAGATTGATTGGTCAGGTGTCACTTGCAGAGCGAAGACATAACTGGGGTTGTAAGTGAACCCCCCGTCTCCCGACAACATACTCAGATCGTGCCGGGAGCGCGTACCCAGTCCGGTATTGGCACTGGGGGCACGTTTGTTCTTGTTACGAGCGCCCAGACCGTCCTTGTGACTCCAGGAGCGCCAAGTCTTGCCATCGAACATGGATACGCCACCTTCCGTGCCAAACCAAACGCGATCCTGATTATCCACAGCAATACCGTAAACCCACTCGTTGATCAATTCCTTCACGTAGGTGGTGAACTTCATGGTGTGCAGGTCAACCCGATTTACGCCCGCCCAGGTTCCTATCCATAAATCCCCGTTGTGCTGATTGGCAAACGAATAGACCCAGTAATCGGCCAATCCATGCATGGGGAAATAAGTCTTCCAAACACCATCCCGGTAACGGGATGCCCCACCTGCATTGGTGCCAAACCACTTGTACCCTTCACTATCAACACCAATGGCAAAGACATATTCGTTTGCCAAACCGTTGTCCCGTGTAAAAGTGTTGCGCAGTTGGTGTGTCGTCAGGTCGATTTCATCCACGCCCGTCGACGTGCCTACCCATAGGGCATTGTTTTTCGGTTCGACGGTAAGTCCGCGCACGACAACATTCTCGCCTACCTCGTAGGATTCGATCACGTGAGGGAAAGCATCTTTGGAATGCTGAGTTTCGGCGTGTGCAACACCAAAACAGGCAAAATAAATTGCAACCAAGGAAACTGAAGTAAAGAGGCGCATGTGTTTACGGTCAAATTTGGCGGGGTTGTACACAACCTTAGTGGTCGTAATGCGTATCAATTCAAGGTACGCAAATAGGCAATTACATTCAATATATCCTGATTGCTCAATACCCCGCGATAAGCTGGCATGGCAGCTTTCCCGCTCTGGATAGAGATAAACAGAGTTCCATCAGGACTCATCAACCCTTCGTCCTGGGCAAAGTTAGGCGCGCCGGGCATCACACTCACTCCGGATACCCCATGGCATGAAGCGCAATGCATGGTATAGACCTCGGCACCCTTATTCGTGTCTGCTGCGTAAGACAAACACGGCCGGCACATCAACAATATAGCAACAAAAATAATTTGCTTGAATGATCGATTATTCATCATATCGTTTCGAATATTTACTTTGTTTGCACTGGCTGAGATTTTTCAACTGGATTTTTCGCATTCAGCTCATCTGCATCATCCACTTTCTTCGCGGCGGCATTTTCTTCAGCTTCTTTAACGGCCTTTCTTCGGGCAACTTCAGCCATGAATGCAGCCTTCCGGGCAGCTATCTTCGCAGCTTGCAATGCAGCATACTTCTCTTTCACTTCTCTTTGTGAAGCTTGTTCCATACCGGGTAAACGGGACTCCCATACCTTGGCCTCTTCAAGATCTATTGTTAATCCCAAACCGCCTTTACCTGTCCGGTAACCAATGGCCATCGCTTGTGCGGCAGCAAGATGATTTTTTTCCGCAGCATGCTTGGTCCAGTATACGGCCTTAGCTAAATTTTTTTCAACACCCTCCCCATTCGCATACATCTGTCCCAAATCATATGCGGCGGCTGCATCACCCTGATAGGCGGCCATCAGGAACCAGCCAAAAGATTCCTCACTGTCCTGTGAGATGCGCAACAGCTCACCCAGTGCTGTCTGGGCCGGCAAATAATTCTGCTCCGCAGATCTCCTGTAATTTATCGCGGCCTCATGCAAATCCTGTTCATCCATTGCACTTTCTGCAAGCGCAAAGTCCTCTTCCGGGTTTGCAAAGGCAACCTGAGAAAGGCAAGCCACCAACACAATACCCACCAAATATGATCGACCAAGATTTATGCTCATTTTCATCATTACCCTTATGATTATTCCCTTTCAGCTACATCATAAACAACGTATTTTCAACGTTCTGAGTATAGCAAAGATGAAACTTACACTCAATGTGCGGCCAACTGTCAAATTATAGAGCAAACAGTCAGAAGTAGCGGAATTGCAAGTCATAAATCTTGAATATCCTGCTGCGCGCGGCAAGTATAGGACTTTTTTCAGAGGTCAAATTGTAAACTTGCCAGTCGTGCATAAAGCCCGCTCTGTTTACGCAGATCTTCAGTAGTACCGGTTTCGACAATGCGGCCGTGTTCCATCACCACGACGCAGTCAGCTTTCTGCACGGTTGCCAGCCGGTGCGCGATGATCAGCGTGGTCCGTCCATGCATCGCCGCGCTTAGTCCTTTTTGCACCAGCACCTCGGATTCTGCATCCAGTGCGCTGGTGGCTTCGTCCAGCAGCAACAGCGGTGCATTTTTCAGGATTGCACGCGCGATAGCGATACGCTGTCGCTGACCGCCGGACAATCGGGTGCCACGTTCCCCCAGGAATGTCTGGTAGCCTTCCGGCAAACGGGTGATGAATTCATCCACCAGCGCGGCCTTGGCGGCGGCCAGCACTTCTTTGTCGCTGGCCGCTGGGCGCCCGTAGCGGATGTTCTCCAGCGCGTTGGCCGAGAAGATCACCGGATCCTGCGGCACGATGGCGATCTTGTCGCGCAACTCGTGCAAGGAGAGTTCGCGGATGTCCTGACCGTTGAGGCGGATGACACCGTCCGTGACATCGTAGAAGCGCAGCAACAGCTGGAACAGCGTGGTCTTCCCCGCGCCGGAAGGACCGACCAGCGCGACATTTTCGCCGGGTGATATGTCGAGAGAAACGTTGTCCAGCGCGGCGATTTGCATGCGCGACGGGTAATGAAAGCTGACCTGCTCGAAGCGGATCGCCGCCCGCCCCGGTTGTGCCAATGCCTGCGGTGATGCCACCTCGACGATGCAGGATTCGGTATGCAGCAGTTCCAGCAGACGTTCGGTCGCCCCGGCTGCTCGCATCACATCCCCCCATACTTCCGCCATCGTGCCCACTCCTCCTGCAACCAGGGCCGCATAAAGGATGAAAGAGGCAAGCTGGCCGCCGGTCATGTTGCCGTCATGCACCTGGTTTGCGCCGACCCACAGCACGAAAATGATCGTTCCCATCACCGCAGTAATGATTACCGCGGTGAGCGCAGCGCGCACCCGGGTGCGCCGGATTGCGGTGGCAAAACTCAGTTCAGCACTTGCTGCGAAACGATTGGATTCAAGCTGTTCCTGTGTGTAAGCCTGCACTGTCGGTACAGCATTGAGAATCTCGCCGGCCAGTGCCGACGCATCGGCGATCTTGTCCTGTGATTCGCGCGAGAGTTTTTTCACCTTGCGGCCGATCACAAAGATCGGCAGCGCCAACAACAACATCAGGCCGAAGTTCAGCGAGAACAGATAGAAACTGGTGACTGCCAGCATCACCATGCCGCCGGTGAACTGGAACACACTGCGCAAGCCCATCGCGATCGAACTGCCGACCACAGTCTGAATCAGCGTGGTATCGCCGGTCAGCCGCGAAAGCACCTCACCCGTTTGCAGTGTTTCGAAAAATTGCGGTGACTGCCGAAGTACACGTGCATACACCGCACTGCGCAGATCTGCGGTGACCCTTTCGCCTATCCATGTCACGGTGTAATAACGCGACGACACTGCAAGCGCCCACAAACTAGCCAGGCCGAACAGTGCAGCGAAGCGGCCGTCCAGACTCGTTGTGTTCATCAGCGCGGCGCGGGTCATGTCGCCTTGCCCGAAACCGAAGTCGATCAGATCACGAAACGCCAAAGGCAACACCAACACCGTGCCGGAAGCCAGTATCAGCAAAATAAAAGCCAGCCCGATCCTGCTGCGATAGGGACTCAGAAAAGGTAACAGGTCACGCAACGAAGACAGGCGTTGTGTGGGTACTGGTTGGGTTGTAGAGGAGATGGCCGATCCTTAAGTATGAAAACTGCAACGTTCCGATTTTCGCGATTCGAATTTTAGCAAATCATTATAGGTGTATTCAGACAGGATTTTGCCAAATTCGAGCGTTTAAGAATTCACCTGACTGCCCGTGTTCAAAGTGATCTTACAAAATATTTCCCGGCTTTAACTTATCTGGTGCCACTTTCAGAGGTAAACATGCCCAGATTTCCTGACTTGGAGCATCCTGCCACAAGCTGAAACTGTCCGAACCGGCATAGAAACCGTTTTACTTTTTCTTGCAGAGGATTATCATCTGCGCGCGTTTAACCCTACCGCAACCGTAGCTGGTTAAGGGCAGCAATCCGCTCCAATGTATCTCATAAGTCGTTGCATATTTCACATGTAGTAACTACCAAGGAGAATAATTATGGCCAAAGGACAACAACGAAAAACCAAGGAAGCGAAGAAGCCCAAGAAGCAACCCATACCTGCCAAGGCTAGCAGCGATAAATGAATATTAGCGCCCTGTCAACAGGGCGCTAAACTTTCTGCCATGCCTAAACGTACCATTCCCGATCATGCGCGACTTGATCGTGTCGTCGCCGAGGCACGCCAGCACAGTAGCGAGCGCGAAGCAACCTACCGCGAGCGTGCTCTCAAATTATTCCCGTGGATCTGCGGGCGATGCGGCAGAGAATTTTCCGGCGCGCGCCTGCGTGAATTGACCGTGCACCACAAGGACCACAACCACGATAACAACCCCCCAGATGGCAGCAACTGGGAGTTGCTATGTCTGTATTGCCATGACAACGAACACATGAAATTACTGGAAGAACAGTCACGGCCGGGCAATCGCGACGACCGGTCAACCGTTGCGACCCATAATCCTTTCGCCGATCTGCAAAAGCTGCTGAAAAAATAATGCCACGAAATATTCAGGGGAGCCTGAGCTCCCCTGAAGTGCTGCATCACATGTAAACGAATATCAGAATATCGTGGCCAGATTGATCGTGGTTTGCTTACTGCCGGTAGCTGCGGTATTGGTCACATCCCAATAGTCGCCGCTTTGGCTGGTGTAGACCAGATTCAGCAACATGTTCTGCGCCAGCTTGTAACTGCCTTCCAGCAAAATCGCATTGTCGCTGGCATTAGTCGCTGAACCGACCGTTTGGCCGCTCTTGCCGCGACGGATGCCGAAGCCCACGGTCACTTTTTCGGGGATCACGCCCAGTTCGGCCGCAATATTGAAAGAGCTTCTGGTATCCGTACCGCCACTGTTGTAGGTATTGTCATTACCACCGGCATCAGGTTTGGGAGCACGCGCGTAGGTGACGTAAATACCCAGCGGCATGTTGTTGGCCAAGGTGTTTTGCATCTGGCCGTCGATCGCGAATGCCTTGGTATCTTGCATAACTATAAAGCCCGGAGTGGCGGCACTAGTTAACGGGTCAGTACTTTCAAAGGCAACCACAGCAGATGAACCGCTCCAGCTCTGCACACCAACACCGGTATCCCAGCCGGCCACATCGAAGATACCGGCTGCGCGCAGATAGGTCGAGGTCATCGCAGCGCCGGTAAAGTTTAGATTACCCGGCCCGAACTGATTGAACTTGGTCAGGTTGACGAAATAGCCGGGGTTATTCACCACAAAGGCCACACCGGTTGCAGCAGCGGCGGTGCCGATATATTGCTGGGCCGAAAGCGCTCCGCCAACGGATCCGTTCTGGTCGCCACCGATGAACAGCATGGTATGTATGGCGTTGGCACCGGTATTAAGTTCTTCAAAACCGTAAGAAGCGCCCTGACCGTCGGTCGTATACGGCACCATGCCTGCACGGGTACCGTCGGCCACTTGCCACAGCATCGGAATCTTGGCGGAAGTAAGGCCGGCACCGGTTCCAGCGTCTGACACCATACCGAGTTCGGCCAGCGCGCCGGAGTTGTCGCTGGTGCGTCCGCCGACGAACAGCGAGAATTCACCGTTGGTGCCGGGCACGTATAACGCGCCAGTACCGGTGCTCCTCATTCCCGGCGTTGCTGCGCCACCATTGAGTGCAGCCAAATCAGCTGTACTATCACGATTAGTCTTGGTATAGCCGGCAGTGGTAAGTATGGCCATGTTCAGCGTGTTCGGAATGGAAAGATTATCCCCCTCCACTTTCCCCTGTGCACCCATCATGCTGTATGCACCCGACTTGAATGCCCGACCGAATGCAGTCAACATCGGAAAATGTTGAAAGTGGCACGCCGCACATTCCATACCGGTTTGACGCGCAAATAACGGCAGCGCAGATGCTGCCGGGACAAAAGTCAAGGCAGTGATCAGAGTTGCCACGAAGAGGATTATTTTTTTCATGATTTTTCCCTATGTTGTAAAAAAATATGATCGACAAACTATTCTTGTGATTCGATCAAGCCGATTTTTATCTACCAGGTCGTTCGCAGGGCTATGCCGTATTCATTCTGGCAAATCACACTGGCGAACCAATCAACTCTGACAAGCGATCAGCCAAGATCCGCGAAAATATATACAACGAATCGCAGGTCAGCGCTCCACGAGTTGAATAGAGAGATATCTCTCACGCTTGATTGCCGGAAGTATCCTGCTGCGGGAAATATTCAGGGAATATACTTTGTAACAATATGTACAAATTGATACAAGTTGAAACAAAAAGTTTAAAACGCGCTGACCAGATTAACTGAGGTGGTTCCGCTACCCAGGGCATTCTGGTGTGCCGCATCCCAATACCCGCCGCTTGCGTTGGTCAGGGAGAATGTTGCAATCATATTTTGGGCCAGCTTGTAAGTAGCGATCAATGTGATCGCATTATCACTGGCATTACTGCCGGGAGCTCCGGGCGAGGCGACTCCGCTCTTGCCGAAGCGAATAGCTGCACCTAAAGTGACTTTTTCAGGAATCACACCGATTTCAGCAGAGAGATTCAATGCACTCCTTGTTGCCGTACCATATAGGGGAACTTGAGGAATCGCCGTCAAATTAATCTGGTTGGCAGCAGGATCCATGTTGTAAGTGTTTGCTCCGGCCGGTGCAGTGGCGTAACTGATATAGAATCCCGCCGGCAGGCCTCCCAGCTTGCCTTGAATCTGCCCGTCTATAGCGGTTGCCTTGGTATCGGTGTAATTATACGTACCCGTGCCGGCGTTAAAGGCAGCTGAATTCCCACTCCACACCTGAATACCCGTACCTGTATCCCAGCCCACCCAATCAAACGTGGCTGCAACACGAAGATATGTCGATCCCAGGACCGCCAGGGTGCCATTTGATATCCCGGACTGGTTGTATTTGGTCAGGTTGATGAACCCCATGGAATTGTTCACCACGAATGCCAAGCCTGTTGCCGAACCGGCAGTGCCGATGTATTGCTGCGCTGAAAGCGCAGCGCTATGCGCACCATTCAGGCCGGATGAAGTGCTCATCTGGTGCACCACATTGGCGCCGGTATTCAACAATTCGAACCCGAAAGACGCGCCATGATCATCTGTGGTGAATGGCACAACACCCGCAAGCGTGCCTTCTTCCACTTTAAGATCAGCCGCTGTTACTGCAAAAAGAATGGGGAGTTTGGCCGAATTGTGATTACCACTGATGACAGTGCCAGAGACGGATCCGCCCGTGCCTATCTCTGCCAGAAATCCCGCATCTTCGCTCACCCGCCCACCCAAAAACAGGGCAAACTCGCCGCCGGTGCCGGGCACATATAACGCACCATCACCGGTGGATTTTTGTGGGCCCGTACCAGCAGCCTGGTTGGTTTTTTCATAACCTGCACTGGTCACCACAGCCATGTTCAGTGTGTTGGGAATATTCAAGTTATCACCCTCCACTTTTCCCTGCGCACCCATCATCGTATAGCCAGCAGACTTGAAAGCTCGGCCAAATCCGTTAAGCATCGGAAAGTGCTGAAAATGGCATGCTGAACAAACCATACCGGTTTGTCTTGCAAACAAGGGTAGTGCTGACACTTCCGACGCAAAAGTCGCTGTTGTCAGCACGCTGATAACAAAGAGAATGATTTTATTCATGTGTTTTTCCCATCTATACTGGATATCGCTTTACATAAAGCCATGTTCTGTTTGCCATCAGGATATCCTGTCAAGGATAGCAATGCACATATCATTTTAGTATTAGAACATAATCATGCCAAATATTGGGAAATAGGCGATGATGATAATAGGGAAATCGGGCAATGCTTTTAGCAACGCAGCTGGGAGTGCGCAGGAATACTGAAATCATCCGTAAACCATTATCCTGAAAGCCTTTATTCCGACCTCTGGCTATTCCAAATCCGAGTCGAACTATTTTCCTTATTGGCACTCGAATCAGACGAGTGCTAAAATGTGACTTAATCAGGAGGTATGATAATGAATAACGCCATGAATTTGCCTATTCCGTCTGCCGTTGGCAGTCTGGAGAGCTATGTGCAGACAGTGAACCGCTTTCCAGTTTTGTCTCAGGAGCAGGAGTTTGCCCTGGCGACACGCTTCAAATCCGAAAACGACCTTGATGCGGCACGCGAGTTGGTGCTTTCACATTTGCGCGTGGTGGTCAGCGTTGCGCGAGGATATGCCGGTTACGGGTTGCCGCAAGCCGACCTGATCCAGGAAGGAAACATCGGCCTGATGAAAGCGGTAAAGCGTTACGATCCTGAACGCGGAGTACGCTTGGTATCTTTCGCACTGCACTGGATACGCGCCGAAATTCACGAATTCGTGGTGCGCAACTGGCGGTTGGTGAAGATAGCCACAACAAAGTCCCAACGTAAACTGTTCTTCAATCTGCGTAGTCTTAAGAAGGGTTTAGAGCCGCTCAAACCCCAACAGGTCAGCGAGATTGCACAACAACTCAATGTCAGCGAACGTGATGTGGTTGATATGGAAACTCGTTTCGCCGGTCATGAGGTGACGTTAGAACCTGGCGGAAGCGATGACGAGGAATGCTATGCGCCAATTAATTATCTGGCCGGCAATAGTGAGCATGAACCGTCGCAGATTCTTGAGACTGCCGAACGTGAACATCGGCAAACATCCGGGCTGGTGAATGCATTGGCGGGTCTGGATGCGCGTAGCCGCCGTATCGTTGAGTCACGCTGGCTGTGCGAAGACGGTTCAGGTGCGACGTTACATGAGCTTGCCGCCGAGTTCAACGTATCTGCTGAACGCATCCGGCAAATCGAACAAAAAGCCATGAGTAAGATGCATACTACTTTAGTGCATGAAACAGCTTGAGCGATGACAATCTAATAGAAAGGCCGCATTTCATGCGGCCTTTCTATTTCACGATCTTCAAGTTAGGCTTTTGCGTTATTGGCTTTGATTCCCCATCGCCTACGTTCGCTGATGGTGGTGGGGGCTGATTCGGGTCATCGCCTTGAAACATCAAACCCTGACCTGTCTCCTTCGCGAATATACCTATTGTTGCTGCTACCGGAATCATCAGATCAAATGGCACACCGCCGAATCGGCCGGTACAGGTGATCATCTCATTCCCCATTTGCAGATTGCGTACAGCATCAACACCAAGGTTTAAAACGATCTCACCCTCCTTCACATGTGAACGCGGCACCTCGGTATGTTCATCAACCCGGACGGCAAGATAAGGAGTCAGCCCGATATCCACACACCATTCATAAATCGCGCGAATAAGATACGGGCGCGTGGACAAATCGCTCATTCAAAAACCAGCCCGAAGCTGAAACAAGGCGGCGACAAGAAAATGACGCAGACAGTACTGATTGCACAGCCGGACAGAGACGAGACCAACAAAGTCACCGCTGAATAGTGGTTGGAATCACTTGCGCATTGCTCTTTCAGAGGCAGTAAGCGCATCGATAAATCCCTGGCGAGAAAATAACCGCTCTGCATATTTCATCAGTGGTGCGGCATCCTTGCCCATCTGGATACCGTAGTGGTCAAGCCGCCATAACAGCGGCGCAATCGCCACATCCAACATGGAAAAATCATCTCCCAGCAAAAACTTCTGAGTGGTCAGTATCTGCGCGAGCTGGGTCAGGTTGTCACGAATAATAGCGCGTGCCTTATCGGCCACCTTGGGAACACCATGCTCTATCATTTCAACCTGACTGTATATCTCTTGTTCGAAGCGATGCAGGAACAGCCTGGCACGGCCACGCATGACGGGATCCGGAGGCATCAATTGCGGATGCGGGAAACGTTCATCAATGTACTCATTGATGATGTTCGCTTCATACAATACCAGATCGCGTTCCACCAGCACCGGAACCTTCCCGTAAGGATTGATTGCCGCAACATCTTCGGACTTGTTCATCAAGTCCACATCAATCACCTCAAAATCCATGCCTTTTTCAAACAGCACGATACGACAGCGGTGGCTATAGGGATCTGAAGTCCCCGAATACAATCTCATCATGAATGTAAATTACCCTTTGACCAATTGTAGGCTTTGCAAACGCATACGCACCAGAAAATAACCGATTGTCGCAACCACTGCACTGACTACGATCGCAGCTAAAATCGGATATGTTCCAACGCCACCGTGAACACCGGCTATCCAGACATAGCGCTCGAATATCGTGCCGATGATTATACAGGTTGCCACAGCCACGGTCGCGTTGATATTGTGCCGAGTGAATGGCATGGCAAGCGCTGAGAACGGAATCACCAGTTTAAGAGCGATTACTGCCCACCAAAGCACAGTGTAGTCACCATCCTGCATCCCATTTATCCGATCAACTTCCTCCGGTATATTGCCGTACCACAGGGTCAGATATTGCGCATAGAATGTGTAAACCCATAACAGGGTAAAGGCCAACATCAGTTGCGCAAGGTAATTATATACAAAGGGTTTGACCGGATTGACCAATCTGTCACGGCTGTTTAAAGCGTATATCCAGATGACCAGAAATGACAGGAACATGCCGAAAAAGCTGACGAACTCCTGCATGCCGAAAATCCCGCTCTGCCAGCCAGATACCGCGAACATCTCGAAATCCCATGCCACCATCGTGCCGTATAACACATAGGCATACGGTACCCAGCAGGCAATCCAGTGAAAACGTGCTGCGTCTTCAGCACTGCGCTCGCTTACCGCCTGACGCTTGACGAATGTCCAGTGTATCGCCATCACCAGTAACATACCGATCACTTCGCGCCATGCGAGGAACGTGAAGCCGCCCCAAGGGCCTACTCCAAATTTATGTTCCCCAGCCAGTTTCATCCATGGGAAAGTCGTCTCGGCATTGACCAGCAGCACGACGAGCAACACGAAAGCCAGCGGAAAAAGGGCGAACAGCGAACTGGCCAGTAGGCGAATCTCATATCTCCAGCGCGCACCCGCCAGATGTAATATTGCAGACAGCGTTACCCCGCCGAGTGCGAGATAAAGCACTACCAGAAAATTCACGGTCAGAACAGACCAATTGCTGTATGAAAACATGTTGACCGCCTCCTATTTTGACTTCTGTACTGAAGCAACGGGTATACCCCTCTTTTGCAGTACAGCACGGATGTAATTTATCACTTCCCAACGTTCGGTCGGACTCAAATCAATGGCGTAAACCGGCATGATCGCGCCACCGAAAGTCATCATGCCAAAAATGTAGCCATCTGGATAATCGGGAGAATCCCAGGAATGCATATCGCTACTTGACGTCAAATTCCACGGTTTCAGCGTCAATTTTTCACCCACATAACCATCGCCGGTACCGGACTTGCCGTGGCAAGGGACGCAATAAATCGAGAACAGACGGTGACCCATATCGACAGATCGTGCATTGACCGGAACAGGATTGACCAGTTTGAACGCTGCATCCTTATCCTTGACTTCAATCGACGAGGTGGGAGTACCCGGAGCTGGAACTGAACGTTTAGGGAAAGGATTCATACCGGGGTTAGCCGGGTCAACACTTTCCTGTGGTTTGATACTGATCTGGTTGCCCTGGTCCATGGACCATGGCCATGCATGTGCAAAGGCAGGCGCAACCATCAACATAATCGCTAAGGATAACTTTTTCATTTCCCCGCCTCTTCCTGAATTTCCAAAGCATGGTGTTTAGTAAAAATCGATTTGAGCGTACCGCTTGCAGATTCTTCAGCTTGCACCAAAATACCGATCTGGTCTTCAGATACCTTGGAGCTATACAACGGTGAACGCCTGGCGGGCAAGCCCGCACAGATCAGGAAACCAAGCACTGTAATATACACACCGCCCAGAATGAACAATTCGTAGGTCAGCACAAAATTGGGCGGAAACGGCACGATAGGCTTCCCGCCTTTCATTTGCGCGAAGAAACTGCCCTGGGACGCCGAGATCAACAGGAACATCAGCGCCGCCATCCCGACAGATCCGAACAAGGTGAACCACTGGACGCGCACCGGCTTATTGCCCAAAAACTCCTCCACCTCGGGATGCTCGATCGGCGATTTCACAATCATGTCTTTGTCAGCATTAAATCCTTTTATTCCCAGATTGCGCAACTCGGTGACGACCTTTTCTGCCTCGTCAAAGTTGTTGAACAACGCGAGTAAATGACGTTTGCTCATTTTAGTGTGCCCCCTTCCCGGCCGCTGCTAATTCACCGGCTGCTTGCAGTTTTTTGGTTGCCAGGCTGCGGTGATAAACCATTTCCTTGACTTCATACATGGATACTGACGGGAATATCTTGCAAAAAATCATGAACAGCATGGTGAACCAACCGAAACTGCCGAACACGATGCCCCATTGCACCAAACTGGGCCACTGATCGTGATCCCACGTCCACGGGTAATAGCCGTCCGCGAAAGTCGGTGCGACGATCATCCAGCGCTCCAGCCACATACCCAGGTTAAGCAACAGCGAAACCGCGAACAACACCGGGATGTTGGTTTGGAACCGTTTGAAAAACAGAACGAAAGGAACGACCGAAGCGCAGAAGTTCATCATCCACCAGAAAGGCGCGTAGGTACCGGTGGCTTTCTCGACCATCAAGTGGTGGTCGTGTGCATTTCCGAACCAGGCAGTCGCATATTCGACCCATACCAAATACGTCCAGACCATCGCAATCGCGAAAGTCAGTCGCGCGATTTTTTTAAGGATAGCCATCGTCATGTATTCTTCAAACTTGAACACGTAACGCAGGATGATGAACAGCGTGATAATCGCGGCGCAACCGGAATACAGCGCACCGGCCACAAAATAAGGCGGGAAAGAGGTGATATGCCATCCCGGCTGCTGGGACATTCCAAAATCGCTGGCAACAATGGAGTGCACCGATACCGCCAGCGGAATCAGGAAGCAGGCGATAGTCAAATATGTCATCCTGAAATTGCGCCACTGGCGGTCTGTTCCTTCCCAACCCAAAGCTAACGCGGTATACAGCTTCTTGCGCCAACCCGAATGCAAATGGTCACGGCAAATCGCCAGATCGGGAATCATCCCGATATACAGAAACAAAATCGACGAGCTCAGATAGGTGAAGATCGCCATTGCGTCCCACAGTAGCGGCGACTGAAAATTTGGCCATACCTGGCGCATATTGGGATACGGCAGCGCAAAATATATCTGCCAAATACGTCCCAGATGCACTGCCACAAACAGACCTGCCGTCATCAGAGAGAAAGTCGTCATTGCCTCGGCAAAGCGATAGATCGGTTTGCGCCAGTCGGCGTGCATCAAGTGCAGAATTGCCGACAGCAACGTACCCGAATGGCTCATGCCGATCCAGAAGATGAATGAGGCGATATACAAACCCCACATTTGCGGATTGTCAAAATTTCCGACACCCAGACCCATGTTGTACTGATAAATCTCACAGCCCACCGCAACGCCGACCATGGCAATTGCGACAAATAAAATGACCCAATACAGCTTTCTGGGATTTTCCAGGCTCTTGAGCACATCGGTATTGATCTGCGCCCAAGCGATGTCTTCGCGAATATCTTTCATCGTTTATTTCCTAAAGAAATTACAGTGATTATGCCAACCTAAATTTCGCTTTCGCGCACACGTTCCAAATACATGATCGAGGGATAGGGTGCCAGCCATTCATAAATTCGATAACCGCGCAAATCGCTCCCGCCCTCTTCCTCATCCTTGACTTGCTCATGCTTATCCAGATCAACCTGCTGAGCCCGCCATTGCTTGTGCACTTTGGATTCCGGATCGACCAGATTGCCGAAACTGATGGCGCTGGTAGGACAAGCTTGTTGACAGGCTGTCTGTACTTCACCGTCACGCACCAGACGCCCCTGGGTCTTCGCGTCGATCTCCGCGCCACGCAGCCGCTGGATACAGAACGTGCATTTTTCCATCACGCCCTTGCCGCGTACCGTCACATCCGGGTTCAGTTGCATATTCATTTCGGCAGGCCAGACATTGTCGGTGGTAGGATAGTCATACCAGTTGAAATAGCGCACTTTGTACGGACAGTTGGATGAGCAATAACGCGATCCGATGCAGCGGTTGTAAATCTGCGAATTCAGACCATCGGGCGTGTGGTTGGTGGCGCCAACCGGGCAAACCGTCTCGCATGGCGCTGCTTCGCACTGTTGGCATAACATGGGCAGGTAGCGGGCGCCCCGATCCGGAAATTCTCTGCCATCCTGATCCCAATAACGCTCGATACGCATCCAGTGCATTGCCTGACCGTGCGAGAATTTTTCCCTGCCGACGACTGGCAAATTGTTTTCCGCATAACATGCGACTGAACAGGCATTGCAACCGCTGCATGCATCGAGATCGATCGCCATCGCCCACTTGTAGGGGTTGTGCGGAATATCGCCATCCGGGTGTCGGTGGCGAAACTGCGAATAATCTTCAAACAAGGTGCTAATCGACATTCTTAGATCTCCTTCAAAAGGTTTGCTTTGTCTGTGGTCATAAGCGGGGCAATTTTTTGCCCTTCCTGGTTACCGCCCACCGGACCCTCATCCTTGACCACGATCACACGCTCGCCCGTTTTGCTGATCTTGACGCGCGTCTCATGCAACGCCAGTTCGCCGGTTTCCTTGTCATACACCACATCCAGAATCTGGAAAGGATTCACGCCATAACCCTTGGCATAACGCCCCATTGCATCATGGCCGCGGCCCAGCGGTATCGAAACCGCATCCGGGTGTATTCCCGGGAACAGGTATGCCTGAACTTTAACGGAACCATTCTTGCCGGCGACTTCGACGATATCGCCTTCCTGTATCCCGAGTTCGGCAGCCTTCCTGGGGTGAATCTCAACCCATGAATCCCACACGATCGTGGTGAGAGGGTCGGGAGATTCCTGCAGCCAGGGTTGGTTGGTATTGCGTCCGTCACGCAGACTTGCGGTCACATGGGGAATTAGTTGCAAAGGATATTGCGCATCGGCCGCAGCCGGTTCCGGGAGCGACAGACCGGCCGCGCCGAACTTGCCCGACAAAGGCGAGTGCCCAGCTTTTGGCAACGTGACGATCCCCTTGCTTAGCGTCTCGTTCCAGAACACATCATCATCGGCTTTGGCTACACCGCCCAATGCAACCTTGTTCTGCAACACAGAGGCTCGCATATAGGCATAAAAATCGTCAAACTTCTTGTAATCATCGGGGCGACGTTGCTTGATCAATGCCAGCAAAATTTCACCCATGCTTCTGGTTTCCGGATGCAGCTTTTCCATCAATGGCTGACGGATATTGATCTGCGCATCTGCCGCCATATACTCGGGAATCTGCGTACCCCATTCTTCGAGTGCCGAATCCAAAGGCAGAACCAGATCTGCCTGCATGGCGGTTTCATCCAGGTACTGGGCAAACACCACCTTGAATCCCGCCTTGGCCAGGTTGTCCTTGAATTTCATCGCGGACGGTGCGGTAAACACCGGGTTAGCCGCATAATTGAACAGGACCGAATATTTACCTGCTGCCAAGCCGTCATTCAGCGACTTCAATGCTGCCGTATTGCCGGTTGCCGGCTCCATTTGCGGGAAAGGCACAACCGCAGCAGCTTCGATGGTCTTGCCCACATTGCCCAGCACATGATTGAGCAGATTGATGGCTGCGGCATTCTGCGAACCATGCGCATAGCCTTCTGCCGCACTGCCCGCCAATACCAGACTGGGGGTGCGCGCTTTCAGCAGTGCGGCGATTTTGTCGATCTGCTCGGCAGACACGCCAGTATCTTTGCTGACGCGATCATTGTCATAACCTTTCACTATTGTTGCAACATCGGCGGGCAATTTCACACCATGATTACCCAACGTATTGATGATACCCAGCGCCAGGATACCTTCGGTACCCGGACGCACCACCAGCCAGCGATCCGCATTCGCGCCGGTAATGGTCATCTTGGATTCAATCTGTACCAACACACCGCGCTGACCATTCACGCCTTTGCGGAACTGCGCATACTGCTGGGAGAAGTGCACCGGAGAAACCCATGCACCCAGAAAGTCTGCGCCGAATGACAACACCACTTTGGCCTTGTTGATACTGATGCGCGGCATAGCAACGCCATACGCTTTCTTGTTGGCGGCACGCACCACCGCGGGTGCTATCGCTTCATATACGAAATGATTCTTGCAGCCGAAGCTGTCAATATAATTGCCCATCAAAACCTTGAGATGACCGCTCATGCCGCCGTTCAAGAACGCGATCTCTTCACCGCTGACACCCTTGAGTTTCTCGGCGATCAACGCATAGGCTTTATCCCAGGAGATCGCCTCGCCCGAATTTCCGGTACGTAACAAAGGTTCGCGCACGCGATCGGGGTTATAGTGATTCTGCACCCCTGCCTGGCCCAGCCCGCAGGTCTTGCCGCGATTGATCGCAGACTCCGGATTGCCTTCCAGCTTCAGCACCCGCCCTTCGCGGATCCTGCCTGTGATGTTGCATCCCGCATCGCATTGTGCGCAGGTAGAATTGAAATACACGCTGATGCTGGGAATCATGTAGTCGTTTGTCTCAACATACGGAACTATAGTTTCCGCGCCGTTCTCAACCATGCCGTTACCACAACCGCTCAACGCAACCGCGGTACCTCCCCAGCCCAGCACTTTCAAGAAATCACGTCGATCAAAATCGCTGTTTATCATCACAACCTCTCCAAACTATTTATGGCATACCGAACAGTCGTTCGGGCCCTGTGCTTTAAGAATGCCTGACGCATCGATAAGCGGCTTGCGCATACTGTACCAATATGCCTGATCGCCAATGGGGGTGCCGCCTTCGGCTGTGACAGGATGATTAGTTTCATGGCAGGTAACGCAGAAACCCATGGAAAGCAGTTTCTGACGGCGGGCCACAGTCATCGTTTTCACATCGCCATGGCAATAGCCGCAAACTTCCTGAACGGGACGGTTTAACTGGAATATGAAACGCTGTATATGGCGCTCGTGACTAAAGCGAACGAAGTCGGGAATATCGTGCACTTTCTTCCAGGGAATGGCTTTTCTGGCATCCCAGTATTCAAACAATTTTTTGATGCGCGGTTTGTCGCGTACCGAATCGATGTTCTCATGGCATCCTATGCATTTTTGCACAGGCGGTATGCCTGCCACCAAACTGCGTCTGGCATAGGTATGGCAATACATGCAATTGATCTCCATTCCGCCCTTGTCGTGGTCACCGGCATGACGAAAGTGCGGAAACTCGAACGGTTGCTCGATGGCGGGGCCGATATTATCGGAATCGGAAGCAAAATATTTCGATTCCCATGTAGAGAAAGCAGAACCTCCACTATCAGACTTTTCTTTAGCAGCCTTGTCGATAGCAGAACCTTCAATACCGGGATCAGCGGGTTCGGTGTTCGCGGCATCAGCCGCATAACTGCCAGAGGCAGATAACAACCCCATCAGTAAAGCAAACAAACATAGAAAACGGTGCATCGTAAGGGCTCCCCCAGCAAACAATGAACGCACACCAACTAACGGTTGGAATGACAGAACAGGTAAATCGGATGAATTTTTGATGCGCTGCTTCACGATAATAATTATCATCTGCACTTGTTTTTTCCGCCAAGCCGAGCGCGGCGCGAAGCAGGGCGAATAATGTCTAGTCTGAAAAATAAAGTCAATACCGAATATCACAGGCCAACTTATGGAGAGCAAAAAAGGTTATATATCGCGGAGAATTACATTAATCACTTATATACATTTTCACCGTAACCGATTTTTCGGTTAGGATGATTTCGATACATTTTGGATACACAACCATGAATGAAGAGCAAGCGATACTGGATTATTTTTCTCAACCAGAGAACCTGGCACTAAGCCTATCTGTTGCCGAACAGGTAGACAGGTTGCGGGAGCAAATGAACAATCGATTCTGGCGTCAATTGCTTGCTGGGCTTGGGATTCTTATCAAGGAACATGGCCTGCCATGGCGCGTCGAACCAACAAAAGATAAAACTGCGGACGATTCTCTGATCGGCTTGAATTGCATCCCGTTTAAGGAACAACAAATATACCTCCATCCGATGATGGAACAGCAGTATCTGGGGGGAGAGTGGCGTATATATTTTGGCTTGATGTGGAGCGCCCCACCAACAACCGACCAGCTCCGATCAGTCGCCGTGCACAACCTTAAGAATTCCCTGCAAACAGCCGGCTTCAAGAGCAATGAAAGTTTCCTGGCTTGGCAATGGACCAAATTTTATCCTCGCAGCAAGAATTTTTTGCTGCGCTACACAAACCAACCGGAAAAATTATTGGATGAAACCTTGGCCACACTGAAAATATTTCTGACAGATCATCTCCAAGCCATCAAACAAGCCAACGATACACTTGCAGAAACCCAACAGCGCAACTTGTCTTCCGCCCTGAATCAATTGCGCGGTGAACTGCTCGATTGACTATGGATACTCGTTGCGACAAACTCAAACCGGATTAGGCTGGTCGATGAAACGATGCTCCAGGCCGAAGCGGTTTGCCAGATGTTCGCCCAGTTTCCGGATACCCAGACGTTCGGTGGCATGATGCCCTGCCGCAATGAATGCTACCCCGGATTCATTGGCCAAATGATAGCATTGCTCGGATATCTCTCCGCTGATATATGCATCCGCACCCTGGGCAATCGCTGCCTCGAAGTAGCCCTGCGCCGCGCCACTGCACCAGGCTACTTTGCCGATGTTCCCTGCAGTATCCCCGATGACCTGCGGTGTGCGCTGCAAGACATGGGCGATCCGCTGGGTGAATTGTGCGAGAGTACTGGAAGGTGTTAGCGAACCAAGACAGACGATTTCTTGCTCGCCAAACCGGCTCTGCTCGATCAAGCCAAGCACTTTGCCAAGTTGCGCATTGTTGCCCAGTTCCGGATGCGCATCGAGCGGCAGGTGGTAGGCCAGCAAACTCACATCGTTTCGCAGCAACTGGGCAATGCGATTCTTCTTGATACCGGTCAGGACAGGTTCTTCATTACGCCAAAAATACCCGTGATGCACCAGGATCGCATCTGCACCCCATGCAACGGCCTCATCCAGTACATACTGCGAAGCGGTCACCCCGGTCGCAATACGGCGCACTTCCTGGCGTCCTTCCACCTGAACGCCATTAGGGCAGTAATCCTTGAACTGGGCGGTGTTCAGCAAGCTTGCGTTATAATCGCGTAATTCATCAAGCAACATGATCATTCCTGACATCTATCTATCAATCAATGCAATCAGGCTCATCATAACATGCGTAAACACTGGCTCTTGTTCTCCCAAACCGTCACGATCGCTCTGGCGTTGCTGTTTATCATCCACACCCTCAAGCCTGAATTGTTGCCGAATGCGGCGCGCAGCGGCGTGGTCACCCTGTACCAAAACACACCGCCGGCCAGCGAAGCCAGATCACCATTGACAGGTTTAAGCACTGCCGCACAAAAAGCCATGCCCTCCGTGGTAAACATCTTTACCAGCACCGTCATCAATACGCCGGCCAACCCCCTGATGGAAGACCCTCGCTTCAAATTCTTCTTCGGTGACCAGTTTGACACCGAGCCACAACGCAGTTCCAGCCTGGGTTCGGGCGTGATCGTCAGTCCGGATGGCTACATACTCACCAACCAGCATGTGGTGGAGGCCGCTGATCAAATCGAAGTCGCGCTTTCCGATGATCGGAAAGCCAAGGCGCATGTCATCGGCTCGGATCCGGAGACCGATCTGGCGGTGATCAAGATCGACTTGTCCGACAGTTTGCCCGCCATTACTTTCGGTCATCCGGAACAAGCCCGCGTGGGTGACATGGTACTCGCCATCGGCAACCCGTTCGGTGTTGGCGAGACCGTCACCATGGGTATCGTCAGCGCACTCAAACGGGACCATTTGGGCATCAACACTTTTGAGAACTTCATCCAGACCGATGCCGCGATCAATCCCGGTAATTCAGGCGGCGCACTGGTAGACACGAGCGGCAACCTGATCGGAATCAACAGCGCGATCTATTCGCCGAACGGGGGATCATTGGGAATCGGCTTCGCCATTTCCGCCAACACCGCGAAGAAGACCATGGAACAGATCATCCAGCACGGCTCCGTCACGCGCGGCTGGGTCGGTGCAGGTGTCCAGGAACTCACCCCGGAGTTGGCCGAATCCTTCAAACTTGGCGATACCAAAGGAGTGCTGATCACCGAAGTGGTACCAGACAGTCCTGCAGAACATGCCGGAGTCAAGACCGGGGATATACTGATCGGGATAGACGACAAAACCATCGACGATTCCAGCGCCATGCTGGAAACCGTAGCCAATCTGCCGCCCGGAAAAGTGGTCACGATCAAACTGGTTCGCAACGGTACCGCCATCAGCCTGCGGCTGAAGATAGGCAGACGCCCCATACCCGCGACTGATTAAAACGAAACTGGACAGGTTTTATTGCGCTTCAGTTTCTTCTTCCACCTTGCGCTGCCCAACCCACACGGCAACCAGGATTCCCACCTCGTACAGAAACCACAAGGGTATCGCCAACATTGATTGCGACACGACATCAGGAGGAGTAAAAATAGCACCCACCACGAACGCCCCGACCACCACATAGGGTCGCGCCTCGCGCAATTTTTCGACCGTAACGAAACCCATGCGCACACTCAGCACCACCGCCACCGGCACCTGGAAAGTAATGCCGAACGCCATGAACATGGTCAGCACAAAACTCAGATATTTGTCGATGTCGGTCATCACCGCCACGCCCTGCGGCGCGCTGGAGGTGATGAATCCGAACACAACCGGGAACACCACGAAATAGGCAAATGCCATCCCGCAAAAGAACAATATCGTGCTGGCGATGATCAGCGGCCACACCAGGCGTTTCTCATGTGCATACAAGCCGGGGGCAACGAAACGCCATATCTGATATAGGATGTAGGGCAGCGTAATAAGAAATGCCGACATCAATGCCACCTTGAGCGGCACGAAGAATGGCGTGGTGACATCGGTGGCGATCATCTGCCCGCCTTTGGGCAACTTGGCCAACAGCGGGTGCGCCAATATCGTATACAGGTCGGATGCCCATGGAAACAGGCAGACAAATACCAGCAACACAGCAATCACAGCATGCATCAGGCGGGTGCGCAACTCGACCAAATGCGCAATGAAACTTTCTCCTGTACTCATGCGGATTTATCGGCTTGCGGTTTAACAACGTGATCCACGGCTGGTTGCAACGTTGATTTGGTTGAATGACCGGGTGTCGGATCATCGGGTGACGAAAGCTTCCCAACAGCCTCATTGATCTGTTGCACCTGCTGATCTGCAGTCTGTGCAGCTTGCTTGACCGATTGTTCCAGCGCACCGGCTTCTGCTTGCACTTGTTGCCGCAACTGGCGGAACTCTTCAACCGCCATATCGCGCGCAATATCGGCTTTCACGCCATTCACATAGCGCTGCGCGCGCCCCCACAAGTGCCCCATGGTACGCGCCACTTTCGGCAGGCGCTCCGGCCCGATGACGACGAGCGCCACACCCATGATCACCACCAATTCCGATATGCTGAAGTCAAACATCTTTGCGGCCCGCCGGGAACAAACTCACACGTTGGTCGTTTTTTTGTCTTTCACTTCGCCTTCGATGGTCTGACCGCCTTCATTGATCTGCTTGGCGGTTTCATCATCGGAACGCATCCCTTCCTTGAAACCCTTCACAGCGCCGCCCAGATCACTGCCGACGTTGCGCAGCTTCTTGGTGCCAAACACCAATACGATGACCAACAAAACAATCAACCAATGCCAAATACTCAATCCACCCATCTTGTTCTCCTTGATAAATTATTGTGCCACACCATTAAAAATCAATCGCGCCGCACCATGGGGGGTATGTTGCCCCCGCCAATCACGTGCATATGCAAATGGAATATTTCCTGCCCGCCGCCCTTGCCGGTGTTGATCACGGTGCGAAAGCCATTATTCAGGCCCTGCTCTTTTGCCA
>JBBQNH010000020.1:0-33315 GCA_038329705.1 Burkholderiales bacterium
GGAAGCCGAACTTGAGCTGCGCTTCTTCCGCGCCGATGTTGAGCGCACGGAATACCTGGGATTGCACCGCCTCCTGATGGATACGCACCGAACCGCCGCCGATTTCCGAACCGTTCAGCGCGAGGTCGTAGGCCTTGGCCAAGCAACGCCCGGGATCGCTTTCCAGCAATGCCAGGTGTTCGTCCTTGGGCGCGGTGAACGGGTGGTGGCAGGCGTTCCAGCGTTTGGCTTCGTCGTCGTATTCGAACATCGGGAAATCCACCACCCATACCGGCTCCCATGCCTTGCCGTTGGTGTAACCCTTGTCGTGGCCGATCTTGCTGCGCAGCGCGCCGAGCGCATCATTGACGATCTTCTCCTTGTCCGCGCCGAAAAAGATGATGTCGCCGTTTTGCGCACCGGTGCGGGCGATGATGATCTTCAGCGCGGCCTCATGCAGATTCTTGACGATGGGCGATTGCAGTCCGGTCTCGTTGAGTTGCGTGATGTCGTTGACCTTGATGTAAGCCAGGCCCTTCGCGCATAGATGCCGACAAATTTGGTGTACTCGTCGATCTCACCGCGCGAGAACGCGCCGCCGCCGGGCACGCGCAATGCCGCAACGCGGCCGGTCTCGGAATTGGCCACACCGGCGAACACCTTGAATGCGACGTCCTTCACCGCATCGGTGACTTCAGTCAGTTCCAGCGTGACGCGCAGGTCGGGCTTGTCGGAACCGTAGCGCGCCATCGCTTCGGTATAGCTGATGCGCGGGAACGGGTTGGGCAAATCCTCGTTCAGCGCTTCCTTGAACACGGTACGGATCATCTCTTCCATCAACGCGGTGATCTGCGTCTCGTTCAAAAACGAAGTCTCGATATCCACCTGGGTGAATTCGGGCTGGCGGTCGGCGCGCAGATCCTCGTCGCGAAAGCATTTGGTGATCTGGTAATAGCGGTCGAAACCCGCCACCATTAACAATTGTTTGAACAACTGCGGCGATTGCGGCAGCGCAAAGAATTCGCCGGGATGCACCCGCGACGGTACCAGATAATCGCGCGCGCCTTCCGGTGTGGACTTGGTCAGCATCGGCGTTTCGATATCGATAAAACCGCGGCTGTCCAGAAAACGGCGGAACGCCATCGCCACCTTGTAGCGGAGCATCATGTTCTTCTGCATCTGCGGACGGCGCAAGTCGATCACGCGATGGGTGAGGCGCACCGTCTCGGACAGGTTCTCGTCGTCCAGCTGGAAGGGCGGGGTCAGCGCGCTATTCAGTACCTCGATCTCGTGGCACAGTATCTCGATCTCGCCGCTGGTGATGTTGGCATTGGTCGTGCCGGCGGGACGGCGGCGCACCTTGCCGGTAATGCGCAACACGAATTCGCTACGCACCGATTCGGCAATCTTGAACATGTCTGCACGATCCGGGTCGCAAACGATCTGGGCCAGCCCTTCGCGGTCGCGCAGGTCGATGAAGATCACCCCGCCGTGGTCGCGGCGGCGGTGCGCCCAGCCGCACAGGCTGACGGTTTGATCCAACTGGTCGGTATTAAGCAGGCCGCAATAATGAGTTCGCATGATTCTGTATATATTTTATAAATTAAGGTTGTTGGTCAGCTTGTTCAGCCTGTTGTTTTTCTTGGGAAATGGCACGATATTTTCCGGTTTCGGAATCTGCCGCCACACCCATTGAAACGATGGAACGCAAAGCCACATCCACCGACATATCCAGCTCGATGGTGTCGGCCCTGCGCACAAAGAAATAAAAACCGTTCACCGGGCTGGGCGTGGTGGGAATGAACACTGCGACATATTCTTCATCGAGTTTGCCAGTCACTTCGCGGGGCACGCTGGTCTGAAATGCCAGAGACCATGCATTGGGATGCGGGTAATGCACCAGCAACACTTTGCGGAATGAATTGCCTTTGCCGGACAGCACCGTATCACTGACCTGCTTCACACCCTTGTAGATGCTGTTCACGAAAGGAATGTGCAACAACAGGCTTTCCCAATACTGCAGCAACCGTTGCCCAAGTACGTTGCGCACCAGCATGCCGGTCAAACCGACGATCAGCAGCGTTAGAATGATGCCCCAACCGGGAATATGTATTCCCAGCAACCTGTCGGGATGCCAGGACTCTGGCAACAGCAAAAGCGTCTGATCCATGGTACCGATAGTCAGATTCAGCACCCACAGAGTGATGCCAAGCGGAACCCAGACCAGCAGGCCGGTGATGAAATATTTTTTCATGCTCAGGCGTTGCTGTCAGCCATGGGGGATGATCCCGCACTGGCACTAGGAGCGCAAGCCGGCTCGGCGTTGGGCGCATTCTTTGGCTGAGCGCCGCTTTTGAAGTCGGTGGCGTAGTAACCACTACCTTTCAATTGAAAGCCTGCGGCGGTCAATTGCTTGACCAACGTTTCCTTGCCGCATTCAGGGCAGGCAACCAGGGGCGCATCGCTCATTTTCTGCATCACGTCCTTTTGCAAGCCGCAATTCGAACAGCCATAAGCATAAATAGGCATAACGTGTTCCTACCGGTAATTTACAAAGGCGCGCATTATACCCGAGCAAAGCACTCAGAGCAGCCCCGGACGAGGGCTTTTTGACAAGAACACCTAAAAATTCCCGCCGACGAATCATTCAGGATTCGATTCGCAACAGCCCGCTCTAATGCTGCATATTTAAATCTGCGCATATGGATTTTTTCTTGCGGCCAACTTTTCCATCACCACGATGAGCGGGATCGATTCCTAACCTGTTAATAAGCGGCACTTGCGATCAAAATACACCGCATCTTCACGATCCGGTTTCTGGTGCTTGAATCACGGCCTATATCATGGGAAAATGCGCGACGTTCTAAATCTCTCAATGGACTTTAATCTGATGCAATCATCGCACATCAACCGCTTGTTTCTGTCCTTCACTTTTCTGGTGCTCAGTACCGGCGCGTCGGCCCTGGGTGAGTCTGCCACTGCAAAATACCAGCACGACGCCCAATCCACGGAATCTTGCGATTCATGCCATTCAAGGAACCAGGTGGACGCTTTCAACGCCAACAAGGCCAATGACTGCAATGAGTGTCATTCGTCGGATGACAGTGTGGTGCAAGTCGATGAGAAGAAATTCGTCGACCCTTATGCAAACAAATTGACCATTGCGCCACCACCCGAAGCCACCGCAGGGATGAGTGTACCGATGTATTACAACGAAACACGTATCGGCAAGGAACCGAACCCGATGGTGCTGATCCCGGCGGGCAAGTATATCCGCGGCTCCAATAACAGACTGCCGGACGAGGGGCCCCAATACACCGCCGAAACCAAAGCTTTCTGGATAGACAAGTACGAAGTCACCAATCTGCAATACAAGCAATTCATCGATGCCACGAAGCGCAAATCGCCTTCCAACTTCCGCAACCGCACTTATCCGGAAGGCAAGGTCGATCATCCGGTGGTTTTTGTCTCATGGTACGATGCGCATGATTATTGCCAATGGGCCGGCAAGCGCTTGCCGACCGATATCGAATGGGAGAAAGCCGCTCGCGGTACGGACGACAGGGATTATCCCTGGGGTGATACCTTCGATGTGACCAAAGTCAATTCCCCGGTACGCTGGGAGTCGCTTAATATCAAAGGCGATACCACACCCGCAGGTACTTTCGAGGGCGGCAAAAGCCCGTATGGCCTGTATGACATGTCCGGTAACGCCTGGGAATGGACCGACTCATGGTACACACAATATCCCGGCAATAAATGGCCGAGCGAAAATTATGGCGAGATGTACAAGGTATTAAAAGGCGGCTCGTGGTGGGACTGTTCGTATTACCAGTGTGGTGTTTCCGCGCCGGTATTCAACCGCAGCTATTTCAAGCAAAGTGTCAAAAACTCCAGTTTTGGTTTCCGGTGCGCTAAAGATGATAAATAAACAGATGATGAATAAATATTTGTTGGGTGGTATTTTCAGTGTTGCATTAGTGGGTTGTGCGACCCACCCTCCGCAACAGCAAGCCGCCGACAATCAAGTTAAAAAAGTGGATTACGGCATGGTATTGATCCCGGCCGGTGAATTCACCATGGGGAGCGACAAGGAGGCAAATGAGTCCATGTGGCGCGAGGCAAATGCGCTCAACCCCTACGGATTCAAGGACAAGTTATATGTCGACGAACATCCGGCACATAAAGTGAATCTTCCCGATTACTATATGGACAAATACGAAGTCACCAATGAGCAGTATCGCGATTTCGTCATCGCGACGCAGCATAGTGTTCCCTATGGCTGGCCAAACAATGGATACAATTTAAGCAAGGAATTGCTGGCTGGCCTGCCGTTGGACCATCTGCGCCAGATCGCGACCAACCAGTTCAGGCTGGATATGGATGTGCCCAGCATGAGTCAACAGGACCTGCTTGCCGAACTGTATAAAGCCCAAGACTTCCGCAACCCGCTGCCCGTGACGACAGTGACCTGGCCGGATGCCGACGCATACTGCCATTGGGCCGGAAAACGACTGCCAACCGAAGCCGAATGGGAGAAAGCTGCCCGCGGTCCGAATGGGTACGAATATCCCTGGGGAAATAAATGGGATCCAAAAATGATCAATACCATGTCCGAGAATCCGGACGCGCCTTATTCTCGGGTGGGCTCTTATCCGGGAGACAAGTCAGGCTATGGTGTTTACGATATGGCGGCCAACGTAACCGAATGGGTTGCCGATTGGTATGACGCCTATCCCGGCGCACTGGCCTCGGACGGCAATAAATACTATGGCAAAAAACAGCGCGTTATCCGCGGCGGCATGACTAGCTCAGGGCATTATGATGCGCTCAGCATGGTGTTCCGCAACGCCAAACGCACCCATTTGCTGCCGTATACCGCGCTGATCGATGTGGGATTCCGCTGTGCCAAAGATGCAAGCTAGGAAGCTGCTGGGCGTTATCGTTTATTTGGCGCTGACAGGCGGTATAGCCTGCGCTGCGGAGGAATCCACCCATATCAAGGAGGAGTCTGTCCATATCAAAAAAGCGCCTCGCGGGGAGACCTTGGTCCCGGCGGGTGTGTTCACCATGGGCAGTGACAAGATTGAAGACGATACCAAGTGGCGCGGTGCGAATGCGCTCAACCCCTATGGTTTCAATGACAAACTTTACGTCGATGAACATCCTGCTCATTTGGTCTATCTTCCCGCTTTTCTGATCGACACGTATGAAGTCAGCAACGCCCAATACCGCAAATTCGTGTTCGCGACCAATCATCAACCGCCCGTCGCGTGGCAACAAAATGGCTACAACCTGACCAACAAATTTCTGGCATCATTGCCATTGGTCTATTTGCAGCAGGTCGCATCCGAACGCTTCAGGGTGGATATGGACGTGACCAAGATGACCCGCAAGACATTGCTTGCCGAATTGATGGAAGAGCAGATTGAGCGAAGCATGCTCCCTGTGACCTCGGTAACCTGGGCAGATGCAGACGCATATTGCAGTTGGGCGGGCAAACACCTGCCAAGCGAAGCAGAATGGGAAAAAGCCGCGCGCGGACCGGAAGGTTTCGAATTCCCCTGGGGCAACGACTGGGACCCAAAAAAAATAAACACCATGTCCGAGAATCCCGAGGCACCCTATTCGCCGGGCGGGTCTTATCCCGGCGACAAGTCAGTCTACGGCGTCTATGACATGGCGGCGAATGTCTCGGAATGGGTTGCGGATTGGTACGATGCTTATCCCGGCGCGCCACCCTCCGATAATAAGTATTTCGGCAAGACCCAGCGGGTGACCCGTGGCGGGATAACCAGTTCCGGGCATTATGATGCGCTCAGCCTGATGTTTCGCTCGGCCAAGCGCGCCCATCTCCCCCCGGACAGCGCATTGATCGACCTGGGATTCAGGTGCGCCAAGGATATTAAGTGAACTGACTGCTTTAACTGCATCCATTGTGTCTGGAGCGTCAACGTGCATCTCACCGCATCCTTTGTCACAAAACCCAGTAGATAACCCGGGTCGGGCAGGCTTTGGTTATTTCAAATTTTCTGCCACTTTGAAACGCCCAGGAAAGGTATAATGCGCGCCACTCTACGCCAGACCAATCAGCGTAGCGGTGTCTTCCCCATCCCATGATCATTTCGATCTGTTATTCGTCTGCCTCGATTGGTACCGCTTTTGCAAGCGGCAGGCAGTCACAGGAGTCAAGTTTTGCCAAACAATGAAATCACTTTCGCCAGTCTGAATCTGGCGCAGCCCCTGATGCGCGCGATTGCCGATGCAGGATACACGACACCCACCCCGGTACAGGCACAGGCGATCCCGCTGGTGTTGGCCGGCGGTGATTTGCTGGCCGGTGCGCAAACCGGTACCGGCAAGACCGCAGGCTTCACCTTGCCGATCTTGCATCTGCTTAGTGCGAAACCGGCTGCCAACCAGCGTCCGGGCCGGCCACGCTGCCTGATTCTGGTCCCCACCCGTGAACTTGCCGCGCAAGTCGAAGAATCGGTGCAGACCTATGGCAAATATCTCGCCATGAGATCAATGGTGATGTTTGGCGGCGTCAACATCAATCCACAGATAAAAGCATTGCGCGGGCAAATGGACATTCTCGTCGCCACGCCCGGCCGTTTGCTCGACCACGTCGGACAAAAAACGCTAGACCTTTCCGAGGTTGAGATTCTGGTGCTGGACGAAGCCGATCGCATGCTGGACATGGGCTTCATTCGCGACATCAAAAAGATCCTCGCGCTGCTGCCCAAACAGCGGCAGAACCTGCTGTTTTCGGCGACCTTCTCCGACGAGATCAAGAACCTCGCCGACGGACTGCTGCACAATCCCGGCTATGTCGAAGTGGCGCGCCGCAACTCCACAGTGGAACTGATTTCACAAAGTGTCCATCTGGTGCCGCAACGTCTCAAGAGCCATTTGCTGTCGCATCTGATCAAACACCAGGACTGGAAACAGGTGCTGGTGTTTACCCGCACCAAGCACGGCGCGAACCGACTGACAGAAAAATTGATCGCGGACGGCATTCCTTCCGCCGCGATTCACGGCAACAAGAGCCAGCCGGCACGCACCAAGGCGCTGGCACAATTCAAGGATGGTTCGCTGCCGGTGCTGGTCGCCACCGATATCGCCGCGCGTGGCCTGGACATCGATCAGTTGCCGCACGTAGTGAATTTCGAATTGCCAAATGTGCCGGAAGATTATGTGCACCGCATCGGACGTACCGGACGCGCTGGTAGCAGCGGCGCGGCTATTTCGCTGGTGGACAAGGAAGAAATTCCGTTTCTCAGAGCGATAGAACGCTTGATCAAACGCGAGATCCCGGTGGTTGAAATCGACAGCTTTGCACCACCCACCAATCTTCCCGCCGAAGCCCCGCGCCCGCCACGCCAGGCACACGGGCAAAGACGCAATAACGGACCACGTCCTGCAGGATCAGGCAATCGGCAACAGCCGCAGCGCGAAGGCCAAAAGCAGCGCAACCCGCAACAGCGTGCGCAACAACCGCGTAATGAGCAACACACCGCCAAACCACGCCCACCTCAAAAGCCCGCCGAACAACAGCATCTGTCTGAAGCCGCGCGTCACCAGGCCATGCCGCAGCCTGCTTTGTTCTCGCCCAAACCAGCCGCGCGCAGGGGTCGCTAACGCTTCTGGAATATTGATGAATAAATTGGCAAAGCCATATCCAGACAATGAAAAGCTGCCCGAATTCAGTTGCGCATAACGGCTACTTTTTTCCCGGTCGCTTGCGCGAATAAACCGCCGTGTGACCGTTTACAGTCAAGGTCAGCTTATCTCCGGCAAGCTGGTAGGGAATCGCATTCGAACTGTGGTTACCGCTGAGTTCTATCATGCCGCCGTTGGAAACCGCATAAAAATATCTTTTCCCCCTGATCCTGACCGTACCGTTTACCCGGAATGTAATGGTCCCTTCCGCGCTGTACCATGTGCCCCTCAGTGACTTTTCCGCTTTGGTGACCATCCCTCGGTCTGCCGCGAAAACTTCAACGGGTACTGCGGAAAACAATAATGCAAAAACAACCAATACACAGCGCAAAATAGACATGGCGACTCCATCAACTTGATATGCCCGCGTAAGTTAGAAGTACCGGCGTCGTTTGTCAACGCAATCGATCAAGACGACTCGATTCTCCACTTCCCCTGTTCCAATCCTTCCAGAGTCCATCCGCCGATGCGATGACGGATCAGGCGCAGCGTGGGCAAGCCAACCGCTGCAGTCATGCGCCTTACCTGGCGATTCTTCCCTTCCCGGATAGTCAACTCCAGCCAACTGGTGGGAATACTTTTACGCTCGCGTATCGGCGGGTTGCGCGGCCACAGGTTGACTGGTTCATCCATCAGGCTCACCTCGGCCGGCAGGGCGGTGAAGTCGGAGAGCTTCACGCCGCAACGCAACTGTTCAAGTGCAGTCTCATCCGGCACGCCCTCGACTTGCACCCAATATGTTTTCGGCAGTTTGTGTTTCGGGTCGGTGATACGATGTTGCAACAGCCCGTCATCGGTCAGCACCAGCAGTCCTTCGCTGTCGGTATCGAGGCGTCCTGCGGGATAAAAATCGGGAACAGGGATATAATCAGCGAGCGTCGGATGCAGGCCATCGCGACTGAACTGGCAGATCACGCCAAACGGTTTGTTGAACAGCAGGATACGGCCCATCTCGTTTATCAAATTTCCAATATTCGGCCAGCAAGTGGCCCGCAGTATACGAAGAAATGGCTTACAACATTTACCAAACGAGAAAAATATGACGAATCAAAAAATCATTTACACATTAACCGATGAGGCACCGAGACTGGCCACCTATTCTTTGCTCCCCATCGTGCAGGCCTTCACCAAGGCCGCCGGTGTCGTTGTCGAGACGCGAGACATTTCCCTGGCCGGACGCATCCTCGCGAACTTCCCCGAGCATCTGTCTGCCAGCCAAAGGATCGCCGATCAACTGAGCGAGCTGGGCGAGCTGACGCTGAAACCGGAAGCCAACATCATCAAGCTGCCCAACGTGAGCGCATCACTCCCGCAGTTGAAGGCTGCGATCAGGGAATTGCAATCGCAGGGATACAAAGTCCCGGATTATCCGGATGATCCGAAGACGGATACCGAAAAGGAGATCAGGACACATTACGGCAAGGTGCTCGGCAGCGCGGTGAATCCGGTGCTGCGCGAAGGTAACTCCGACCGTCGTGCCGCTGCTTCAGTCAAACAGTTCGCGCGCAAACATCCGCACCGGATGGGCAAATGGGCTGCCGATTCCCGAACCCGCGTGGCACACATGAGCAGCGGCGATTTTTACGGCAGCGAAAAATCCGTGACGGTAGCGGAAGCAGTCAGTACCCGCATCGAGTTCATCGGCAAGGACGGCAAGGTCGCCGTGCTCAAGGACAAACTCTCGCTCAACACGGGCGAGATCATCGATGCCGCCGTGATGAGCAGCCGCGCATTGCGCCAGTTCTACGCCGAGCAGATCGTAGCGGCAAAGAAGGAGGACGTGCTGCTGTCACTGCACCTCAAGGCCACCATGATGAAGATATCCGACCCCATCATGTTCGGCCATGCCGTTACCGTGTTCTTCAAGAAGGTGTTCGACAAGCACGGCGCGCTGCTCAAAAAACTGAAAATCAACGTCAACAACGGCTTCGGCGACATGGAAGCCAAGGTTTTGGCATTGCCCGAAAATCAGCGTGCCGCCATCGTGGCTGACATCGCCGACTGCTTCCGCAACGGGCCTGCGCTGGCGATGGTGAATTCGGACAAGGGCATCACCAACCTGCACGTGCCATCCGATGTGATCATCGATGCATCCATGCCGCCGATGATCCGCGACGGCGGCAAGATGTGGGGTGCCGACGGCAAGCCGTATGACACACTGGCGATGATTCCAGACCGTTGCTACGCGGGCGTGTATGACGCCGCGGTAGAAGATTGCAAGCATAATGGCTCGCTCGATCCCGCCACAATGGGCAGTGTGCCCAATGTCGGCCTGATGGCGCAGAAGGCCGAGGAATATGGCTCGCACGACAAGACCTTCGAGATCGCGGACAGCGGAGTAGTCCGTATTGTAGATGTAGCAGGCAAAGTGTTGCTGGAACAACCTGTCGATCAAGGCGACATCTTCCGCGCCTGTCAGGCCAAGGATGCACCGATCCGGGACTGGGTGAAGCTGGCCGTCACACGTGCGCGTTTGAGCAATACACCGGCCATTTTCTGGCTGGACAAGAATCGTGCGCATGATGCGCAGATCATCGCCAAGGTCGAGAAATACCTCAAGGGGCACGATACCACCGGACTGGACATCAAGATCATGGAACCGGCCGACGCCTGCCGCGCAACCCTCGCGCGTATCCGCCAGGGCAAGGACACTATCTCGGTCACCGGCAACGTGCTGCGTGATTACCTCACCGACCTGTTCCCGATCCTGGAACTCAACACCAGCGCCAAAATGCTCTCCATCGTACCGCTGATGAGCGGCGGCGGAATGTTTGAAACCGGTGCGGGCGGATCGGCGCCCAAACATGTCCAGCAGTTCATTCAGGAAGGCTATCTGCGTTGGGATTCACTGGGTGAGTTCCTGGCACTGGGCGTGTCGCTCGAACATCTGGCCCAGAAGTTCAACAACGCCAAGGCGCAGGTATTGGCCGAGACGCTGGATAAGGCCAACGCCCGTATCCTGGAAAACAACAAATCACCCGCCCGAAAAGTGGGACAGATCGACAACCGGGGCAGCCATTTCTACCTGGCACTTTATTGGGCGCAGGCGCTGTCAGCACAGACCAAAGACAAGGATATCCAGGCGCGTTTCATAGCCCTGGCGAAGAGGTTGACGGACAACGAGGCAAAGATCAATGCTGAATTGATTGCCGCCCAGGGAAAACCGGTCGATATGGGCGGGTATTACCATCCCGACTTCCAGAAGACCTCAAAGGCCATGCGACCCAGCGCAACATTGAATGCGGCACTGGCCTCCATTGCTTGAAGACAGTCTTGCCTGTTATCTGATTTGCTGCAATAAAACGAAAAAAGCCCGGTGCTTTCGCGCCGGGCTTTTTGCCAACTGCGGGAACCTGTTAAGGAGCCTGAATGTTGGAAGCTTGCTTGCCTTTAGGGCCCTGAACTACTTCGAAGGTGACCTTCTGGCCTTCTTTGAGTGACTTGAAGCCGCTCATGTTGATTGCTGAAAAGTGCGCGAACAGATCTTCGCTACCATCATCGGGAGTGATAAAACCGAATCCCTTTGCATCGTTGAACCATTTAACTGTACCAGTTGCCATGTGATTACATCCTTAACCAAAAAAACGGAGAAACCCCCCGCGAAACTGTTTGAATCCAAGATCGCACACAGCAAAACCAGTACTGCAGATACTTTGAGTCAAACACCAGCGCGCTTTTTACTCCTATTTAGTTGATATCGTCAAGTGGTTTATAAATAATTTTTCGATTGGGGTTGAAAAAGCATCGTTAATCATCAAATATGTATTGCACAGAAGTGTCAGAATGCACACCAAGGACTTATGGCTACCAAACAACACAGCAGCACAGTTCTCGCACCGGAACGCGCAAAAACAAAACCGCCGCGCATGTACAAGGTGATTTTGTTCAACGACGATTACACCACCATGGAGTTCGTAGTTGAAGTATTGCAGCGTTTTTTTGCGGTGAACCGGGAACGTGCACTGCAAATCATGCTCAAAGTTCACACTGAGGGTTCGGCGGCATGCGGGGTGTATTCCCAGGATGTCGCGGAAAGCAAGGTCACCCAGGTATCAGAATTTGCAAAACAGCATGGACATCCGCTACGATGCGGCACGGAGGAAAACTGAAATGATTGCTCAAGAATTGGAAGTCAGCTTGCATTTGGCGTTTGTCGAGGCGCGCCAGAAGCGTCATGAGTTCATCACCGTCGAACATCTGCTGCTCACCATGCTGGACAACGCTTCGGCAGCGCAGGTATTGCGTGCTTGCGGAGTGGACATTGAAGAGTTGCGTCAGGTACTGGCCGACTTCATCACCACCCATACCCCGGTCACACCGGGCGACCGCGAAGTGGACACCCAACCCACTGTCGGTTTTCAGCGTGTCATCCAGCGCGCCATCCTGCATGTGCAATCCACCAACAAAAAGGAAGTGACCGGCGCCAATATTCTGGTCGCATTGTTCGGCGAAAAGGACTCCCACGCGGTATATTTCCTGACCCAGCGCAACGTCAGCCGACTTGATGTGGTGAACTTCATAGCCCATGGTGTCGACAAGACACAGCCCGGTGCACCGGTCAAACCAAATAATGATCAGGAATCCGAGCTGGAGCAAAGCGCCGGGGAGGCGCTGAAGAATTTTACGCTGGATCTGAATGCCCAGGCGCTGGCTGGCAAGATCGATCCTCTGATCGGCCGCGAGATCGAATTGGAGCGCGTCATCCAGACGCTATGCCGCCGCCGCAAGAACAACCCCCTGCTGGTCGGCGAAGCGGGCGTGGGCAAGACCGCCATTGCAGAGGGGCTGGCACGGCGCATTGTGGAAAACGATGTTCCTGACATTCTCAAGGACGCACATGTATATTCGCTCGACATGGGTGCGCTGCTGGCCGGCACCAAATATCGCGGCGACTTCGAACAGCGCCTCAAGGCCGTGCTGAAAGAGCTTAACGATGCCACGCACGCGATCCTGTTCATAGACGAGATCCACACCATGATAGGCGCGGGTGCGGCTTCCGGCGGCACCATGGATGCGTCCAATCTGCTCAAGCCCGCGTTGTCGAACGGTCAATTGAAATGCATCGGCGCCACCACCTATCAGGAATACCGCGGCATCTTCGAGAAAGATCATGCACTGTCGCGGCGCTTCCAGAAGATCGATGTGCCGGAGCCATCCGTCGAACAGACCATCGCGATCCTGCGCGGCCTGAAATCACGTTTTGAGGAACATCACAACGTCAAATACAGTGCGGCTGCACTCAACAGTGCGGCAGAACTCTCATCGCGCTTCATCAATGACCGTCACCTGCCTGACAAGGCGATTGACGTGCTGGATGAGGCCGGTGCGGCACAACGCATCCTGCCAAAATCGAAACAGAAGAAGATCATCGGCAAACACGAGATCGAAGCCATCATCGCCAAGATCGCGCGCATCCCGCCGCGCACTGTCTCCTCGGATGACCTCAATACGCTCAAAACGCTTGATCGTGATCTGAAAGCCGTGGTGTTCGGGCAGAACAAGGCGATCGATATGCTTGCCACCGCCATCAAGATGTCGCGCAGCGGACTGGGCAATCCGCAAAAACCCATCGGCAGCTTCCTGTTCTCCGGCCCCACCGGCGTCGGCAAGACCGAAGTGGCACGGCAACTCGCTTATGCAATGGGTATGCCGCTGCACCGTTTCGACATGTCTGAATACATGGAGCGCCACGCTGTGTCGCGCCTGATCGGCGCGCCGCCTGGCTACGTCGGTTTCGACCAGGGTGGCCTGCTTACCGAGGCCATCAGCAAGCAGCCACACGCTGTATTGCTGCTGGACGAGATCGAAAAGGCACACCCCGACATATTCAACATTTTGCTGCAAGTGATGGATCACGGCACGCTCACCGATAACAACGGACGCAAGGCCGATTTTCGCAACGTGGTCATCATCATGACCACCAATGCCGGTTCGGAAGCGCTGAACAAGAGCCAGATCGGTTTCACCAAGAGCAGTGCGAGCGGTGACGAACTGATCGACATCAAGCGCACCTTCACGCCGGAATTCCGCAATCGTCTGGATGCCGTCATTTCCTTCGCGCCGCTGGACCATGAAGTCATCCTGCGTGTAGTGGACAAGTTCCTGATGCAACTCGAAGAACAGTTGCATGAGAAGAAAGTGGAAATTGTCTTCACCGACGCGCTCAAGGATCATCTGGCGGAGCGTGGCTTCGATCCGTTGATGGGCGCCCGCCCGATGGCACGTTTGATCCAGGACACCATACGCTCTGCACTGGCCGACGAGCTCCTGTTCGGTAAACTGGCCAGTGGCGGCCAGGTGACGGTCGATGTCGATGCGGATGGCAAAGTAAAACTGGAATTTTCTGAAGAGGCCGTTGTTGCATAATTCCTCCTGATGGACAATTCATTTCAGCGCAAAGATTCAGTATCAAATGCGCATGTTGGGCGCGAATTTGAACTTCGCGCCCAATCTTTTTTTGCAACACGTGGCATACAGCTCAAGTCAAACTACAAAATTGGTATCAGCATCGAAGGCCACAAGAAAAAAGATCATGCTTTCGACTTGGGTTGTGACGAACAAAAAATTCTCGTTGAATGCAAATCCCATCGCTGGACAACAGGCAACAATGTCCCCAGTGCAAAAATGACCGTCTGGAATGAAGCTATGTATTACTTTTACCTAGCCCCTCGTAATTACAGAAAGATCATGTTTGTCCTTCATGACTGCAACAAGCGAGGAAAAAGCTTAGCTTCATACTACTTGGATACATACAGACACTTAATTCCAAGCGATGTTGAATTCTGGGAATATTACGAACAAAAAAGCACAGCAACTCAAATTAAAGCTAACCATCAGGTGTAACAACTAATGGGCATGCGCTACATGAACAAACCCGGTAGATTGATTGTTCTATGCTAGCCCGCCTTACAGAATCCACACGAACACTGACCAAAATGTTCCAGTGCCGTCACGAGCAAGCCAAAATGCAAGGAGCCGCGCAGCGCGTAACGAGACATACCGTACAGGTAGGCGAGGCGCAAGCGAGCACGCGACGCTGCAGTTTGGCTGCACAGTAGGCAATGGAGCATTTTTATTGCGGGCGCTTCGCACCCTCTCCCAGCGGCCCGCTCCATTTCGGCTCTTTGGTTGCCGCCCTCGGCAGTTATCTGGATGCCAAACATCATCAGGGCAGATGGCTGGTGCGCATCGAAGACCTAGACACACCGCGTACCCTTGGCGGAGCGGCTTCTGACATCCTCCGCACATTGGAAACTTATGGCCTGCACTGGGATGAAGACATCATTTACCAAAGCCGGCGCACAGCCGCGTACGAAGAGGCTTTTTATCGATTGAAAGATACCGGCACGGTTTACCCCTGTGCATGCAGTCGCAAGGAGATCGCAGACTCCGCTGTACAGCGCGACGATGAGTTGATCTATCCCGGCACCTGTCGAAATGGCATCGCGCAAGGCAGGGATGCACGGACCTGTAGAGTGCGTGTCAACGATACGCGTATTTCCTTTACTGACAGGATGCAGGGAAACATCGCACAGGATCTGGCAAACGAAGCGGGCGATTTTGTCGTATTGCGCGCCGATGGATTGTTTGCCTACCAGCTTGCTGTCGTGGTGGACGATGCCACGCAGGGAATCACGGATGTGGTTCGTGGAGCGGATCTGCTCTACTCCACCCCGCGCCAGATCTATTTGCAGCAACTGCTCGGACTGGCCACCCCGGCCTATATGCACCTGCCGGTGGCAGTGAATGCGCAGGGCCAAAAACTAAGCAAACAAACCCTTGCCCAGCCTGTCGAAAAGAACAACGCCGCTTCCACTCTGTTCAACGCACTGGTATTCCTGCGTCAAAATCCGCCCACCGAAATGCGGCCCGGTACGATAGCTGAAATGATGGCTTGGGCTGTTGCGAACTGGCAGCTGAAAAGATTATCGAATTGCCTGAATATCGCAGTTTGAATCAACCGGAGGCAGCCAGCTTTTGCACCACATCGGCGATGCGCTGTGCGGATCGTTCCACCAGTTGCCGGTCTTCGCCTTCGACCATCACGCGCAGCAATGGCTCGGTGCCCGATGGACGCAACAGCACGCGCCCCTTGCCATTGAGGACATGCTCGGCATCGGAAACAGCCGCCGTTACCTGAGCGTGGCCGAGGCAATCAACACCCCTGGCGACCCGCACATTGATAAGCACCTGCGGATACATATGCAAGTCGCCTGCTGCTTCTGCGAGATTTTGTCCGTTGGCACGCAAAGCGTGCAGCACCTGCAGCGCGGAGATGATGCCGTCGCCGGTACTGTGCTTGTCCAGACAAATGATATGTCCGGAATTTTCACCACCGAGTTGCCAGCCCTGTTGCTGCAATAATTCCATCACGTGGCGATCGCCGACCCTGGCACGCTTGAACGGGATGCCCAGCTTCTGCATGGCATGTTCGAAAGCCAGGTTGGTCATCAACGTTCCGATCACGCCGCCATGCATCTTGCCCGTAGCCTGACGATGCTTGGCGATCACATACAGCAACTGGTCACCGTCATACAGCTGACCTGAACTGTCCACCATCACCAGCCTGTCACCGTCACCATCCAGTGCAATGCCGATATCTGCCTTGTGCTCGACCACCGCTTTGCACAAGTTATTCGGTGCCGTGGCACCATAACCGTCGTTGATATTTCTGCCGTCAGGTTGCGCACCGATGGCGATGACATCAGCACCGAGTTCGTGAAATACGTGGCTGGCAATGTGGTAAGTCGCACCATGCGCACTATCCACCACGATCTTCAGCCCGCGCAGATCCAGCTCAGCGGGGAAGGTGCTCTTGCAGAATTCGATATAGCGTCCGACCGCATCGTCGATGCGCTTGGCTTTGCCCAGCCCGTCGGATGAGTTGGTATGCATTTCTTCGCCCAATGCCGCCTCGATGGCGCGCTCGGTCTCATCGGGCAACTTGGTGCCATGCGCCGAGAAAAACTTGATACCGTTATCCTCGAACGGATTGTGCGATGCGGAAATCACGATACCGGCTTGCAAGCGCAGTGCCCGGGTCAGATAGGCCACGGCCGGGGTTGGTACCGGGCCGGCCAGATACACATCGATTCCTGCCGCGATCAAGCCTGCTTCCAGTGCCGATTCCAGCATGTATCCGGAGATGCGCGTATCCTTGCCGATCAAGACCCCCGTGCGCTCGCCGCGCGTTTCAGCCATGCCGGACAGAACCCTGCCTGCCGCATAGCCCAGATGCATGACGAACTGCGGCGTGATCGGATGTTCACCCACCCTCCCGCGTATCCCGTCGGTACCAAAATATTTTTTATTCACCCCGTAACCCCATTCATAAGCCCTCCCCATCCACCGCATTCCTGATCTTAAGCGCATCCACCGTCGCACGCACATCATGCACGCGCACGATGTTTGCGCCGTGCTGTACCGCGATCAATGCGGCTGCCACGCTGGCCGGCAGACGTTGCGTGACATCCTGTCCGGTCAAAGCACCCAGCATGGACTTGCGCGATAAACCCGCCATTACCGGAACGCCGAACCTGGTCAGCACTTCCAATTTGCGCAACAGAGCGAGATTATGCGCCAAGGTCTTGCCAAAACCAAAGCCCGGATCGATCACGATACGATCACGTTGAATACCGGTGGCTTCGGCAGCCGCGATGCGTTCACCCAAAAACGTGCCGACTTCGGTTACCACATCCTGATAACGGGGCTGTTCCTGCATGGTTTGTGGTGTGCCTTGTTTGTGCATCAGGCAAACCGCGACATTGCTGTCGGCTATTGCATTCATCGCGGCCGTATCCTGCAGCGCATTGATGTCGTTGACCATCTGTGCGCCGGCAGCGATCGCTGCCCGCATCACCTCGGGCTTGAAGGTGTCGATCGAGACCGGTACAGACGCTTTGCGTAAATCTTCAATGATGGGCAATACCCTGTCCAGCTCCTCCTGAATGCTTACCGGCTTTGCCCCCGGACGCGTCGATTCACCGCCGATGTCGAGTATATCGGCACCTTCGGCGATCAGTTGCCGCGCATGCGCAAGTGCGGCGTTGCAATGCAAGTGTTTACCACCATCGAAAAATGAATCCGGAGTGACGTTGATGATACCCATCACGAGCGGGCGGGACATGTCGAATTGAAAGTTTCCGCAGCGCAGAAGCATTCAACACAGGCGCAAGGTACAAGATACAAGAGGCAAGGAGAAACAAGCAGCGCTTGTACCTTTCCCCTTGAATCTTTCTCCTTGCACCTCCTGCATCAAGTTTCCTGGGCAGGTTGCGTTGGCGTGGCCGCCGGTGCCGGTGGTGGATCCTGGGGTGGCTGCGGAGCCTGGCTGCTTGGAGCAGGTTTGGGTGGTCGCGGTGGATTCCCGGCCATGATATCGTTGATCTGGTCCGCATCGATGGTTTCCCATTCCAGCAAGGCCTTGGTCATTGCCTCGATCTTGTCGCGATTGCCCTCGATCAAACCGCGCGCAAGCGCGTATTGCTGGTCGATGATGCGGCGAATCTCGGCATCAACTTTCTGCATGGTCGCTTCGGAAATATTCTTGTGCGTGGTGACCGAGCGCCCCAGAAAAACCTCACCCTCGTTTTCGCCATAAACCATGGTACCGAGCGCATCCGACATGCCCCACTGGGTCACCATGCTCCGCGCCATCGCCGTGGCACGTTCGAAATCGTTGGATGCCCCCGTGGTCATCTGGTGCATGAAGATCTCTTCGGCAATACGCCCACCGAACAACACGGCGATGGTATCGAGAATCCGTGACTTGTCCATGCTGTAGCGGTCTTCCGACGGCAATTGCATGGTCACGCCCAATGCACGCCCGCGCGGGATGATGGTCACCTTGTGCACCGGATCGGTCTTGGGCAGCAATTTGGCGACCACCGCATGACCGGATTCGTGATAGGCGGTATTGCGGCGTTCTTCTTCCGGCATCACCATTGAGCGGCGTTCCGCGCCCATCATGATCTTGTCCTTGGCCGACTCGAAATCATCCATCTCGACGAAACGCTTGCCGCGACGTGCCGCGAACAGGGCGGCCTCATTGACCAGATTGGCCAGGTCCGCACCGGACATGCCCGGTGTGCCGCGCGCCAGAATATCGGCCTTCACGTCCTGTGCCACCGGCACCTTGCGCATGTGCACCATCAGTATCTGCTCGCGGCCGCGAATATCCGGCAACGGCACCACCACCTGGCGATCGAAACGGCCCGGACGCAACAACGCTGAATCGAGTACATCGGGACGGTTGGTCGCCGCGATCACGATCACCCCGCTGGCACCCTCGAAACCGTCCATTTCCACCAGCAATGCATTCAAAGTCTGTTCGCGTTCGTCATTGCCGCCACCGAGTCCCGCGCCGCGTTGCCGGCCCACTGCATCGATCTCGTCGATGAACACGATGCACGGCGCCTGTTTCTTGGCCTGCTCGAACATGTCGCGCACCCGCGCGGCACCCACACCGACGAACATTTCCACAAAGTCGGAACCTGAGATCGAAAAGAACGGCACCTTGGCTTCGCCTGCGATCGCTTTGGCCAGCAGGGTCTTTCCGGTACCGGGATTACCCACCAGCAGCACACCGCGCGGGATGCGCCCGCCGAGATTCTGGAATTTTGCCGGGTCGCGCAGGAAATCCACCAGCTCCGACACCTCTTCCTTGGCTTCGTCGCAGCCCGCCACATCGGCAAAGGTGAAGCGTTCCTTGCTTTCATCCAACTGGCGCGCGCGCGATTTGCCGAACGAGAATGCGCCGCCCTTGCCGCCGCCCTGCATCTGGCGCATGAAGAACACCCACACCGCGATCAGCAAGATCATCGGGAACCACGACACAAAGATATTCATCAGGAAGGACGGCTCTTCTTCGGGCTTGGCTTCGACCTTTACGCCGTTCTTCAACAGATCGGAAACCATCCACAGATCGCTGGGGGCATAGCTGGTGATGCGCTTGCCGTCGGCAGTCGTCGCTTTCAGGGTGCGGCCTTCGATGACCACCTTGGTGATATGCCCCTGCTTCACCTCGTCGAGGAATTGCGAATAGTCGAGCTGCGACTGTGTAGTCAGCTGCTGGCGGGTATTGAATTGATTGAATACAGTCATCAGCACCAGGGCGACAACCATCCAAATTGCAATGCTCTTAAAATTGTTCAAAATCACTCCTTAAACGGCGCGCCCATTGTTTGAAGCAATGGTGATTGGTGCAATGGCTGCCGAGGTTGGTCATTAGACTATGTATTGCTCTATTACTCAAGCTTCCCGCTACCCAGCAGATACACCTCACTGCTGCGATCGCGAGATGCCTTTGGTTTGCGTGTAACCACCCTGTCGAAGCGACTTCTCATCGTCTTGAGGAAATCCTCGAAACCGGCACCCTGAAACACCTTGACCAGAAAACTCCCGTCCGGCTTCAGGTGTTCGAACGCAAATTCCAGCGCCAGTTCCGCAAGATGCATGGCCCGCGCCTGATCGACCGACGCCACACCAGACATATTGGGTGCCATATCGGAAATTACAAGCCCCACCGGCTTGCCGTGCAAAATACCCTCCAATTGTTCGAGCACCGCATCCTCGCGGAAGTCTCCCTGTATAAAATCCACGCCAGCCAGCGCATCCAGCGGCAGCAGATCCAGCGCGATCACCTTGCCGCCACGCCCCACTTTGGCGGCAGACACTTGCGACCAACCGCCCGGCGTAGCGCCCAAATCCACCACCACGATACCGGGCTTGAGCAAACGGTCCCTGGCATCGATCTCCAGCAGCTTGTATGCGGCACGCGAGCGGTAACCATCCTTCTGGGCAAGTTGCACAAAAGGGTCGTTGACATGCTCGCGCATCCATTGTTTGCTGGTCTTGGAAGGCTTCATAGTTTAGAATCCCCGCCCTCTATCTGAAAGTTCATCATGTTATCGCTTACCGTATCCGAACGCCTTGCCCTCAAAGGCCGCGCTCATACCCTCAGTCCGACGGTAATCATAGGCAACGCGGGTTTGACTGAATCGGTGCTGAAAGAAATCGCACTGACCCTGAAAACTCATGAGCTCATCAAAATTCGCGTAATGAGCGGCGATCGCGCGCTACGCGAGAGCATGCTGGAAACGATCTGCGCCCAATTGGATGCAGCAAATGTGCAACACATAGGCAAGATTCTGGTGATTTACAAACCCAATCCCGAAGCCAACCTTATAGAAATCAAAAAGATGCCCCGCCACAGGGGCAAGAAACCGCTGACCAAAAAGCAGCTGGGAAATCGCAACTGATTCAAGTTACCACTGCTCCAGAATTCAAAATAGCTAAGCCAGACTATAACCAATGACTAGCCAGCGTCCTGTGCTGGCTTAGTCAGATGGCTAGTTGTTCTATCAGGCGTGCGCAAAAAATCGCTGCGACGCATATGTGTTATATGCAAGCAAGATTTTTTAAGCACAACAAAGTATGGCGACGCAATTTTTGGATTTTAGATGTACTGGACTTCAACGACTTCATATTCACGTACTCCGCCCGGCGCCTGCACTTCCGCGATATCCCCGCTGCTTTTCCCGATCAGTGCACGGGCGACCGGGGAACTGATGGAAATCTTGCGATGCCGGATGTCAGCCTCGTCATCACCGACGATCTGGTAAGTAACGACATCGCCATTGTTCACATCTTCCAGTATCACGGTAGAACCGAATACGCAGCGCCCGTCGGCGTTGAGTGTCCTGGGATCGATTATCTGCGCGCTGCCCAGCTTGAATTCCAGCTCGACGATACGACCCTCGACAAACGACTGCTTTTCCTTGGCGGCATCGTATTCTGCATTTTCAGACAGGTCGCCCTGCGCGCGCGCTTCAGAAATGGCTCTGATTACCATGGGACGCTCTACCGTCTTGAGGTTATGCAACTCTTCGCGCAGTTTCTCTGCGCCCAATACGGTTAACGGGACTTTACTCATGTTGAAACTCTCTTAATCGTTGGTTATCAATGTCAGACGTTAGTTGGTTGCGCTACATGTTGCTTTTAACCAAAGCTAACTGCCAGCGACCGTTCTTTTGTGCTGACTCTGCAAATCATAAATGCTCAATGCGGTCAAATGCCGCATCCCGACACAAGCTGCGCGAGCACCGGCCAGCGTAGTGAAATACGTTACCCTCCCCTGCAGCGCAACATGCCGGATCGAATAGGAATCCCGCATCACCGAAGGCTTGCTGTCCACCGTGTTGACAATCAGGCTGATCTCGCCGTTCTTGATCATATCGACGATATGCGGTCTTCCCTCGGCGACTTTGTTCACCACATCCACCGCAATGCCGGCAGCACTGATCACCGCTGCCGTTCCGCGCGTCGCCCGCAGGGTAAATCCAATCTGCGCCAGTGAACGGGCGATCTCGACCACCCCGGATTTGTCAGCCTCGCGCACACTGATGAATACTTTACCATCTTTCGGCAGTTTCACGCTGGCAGCCAGTTGCGACTTGACGAAGGCTTCGGCGAAGGTATCGCCCACGCCCATCACTTCGCCGGTGGATTTCATTTCCGGTCCGAGGATGGTATCCACGCCGGGGAATTTGATGAACGGGAACACCGCCTCCTTCACCGAAAAATACGGTGGGACAACCTCTTTGGTGATGCCTTGTTGTACCAGGCTTTGTCCGGCCATACAACGCGCCGCGATCTTCGCCAGCGGCACGCCGGTCGCCTTGGAAACGAACGGCACGGTACGCGACGCGCGCGGATTCACTTCCAGCACATACACGGCGGCGCTCCCGTTCTTGTCGATCTGGATAGCGAATTGCACATTCATCAATCCGACCACGTTGAGCATCCTGGCCATCGCCACGGTCTGGCGGCGCAACTCGTCCTGCAATGCCTTGGACAGGCTGAACGGCGGCAGCGAACATGCCGAGTCGCCGGAGTGCACACCGGCTTGTTCGATATGCTCCATGATGCCGCCGATGATCACATCCTTGCCGTCGGATACCGCATCCACGTCCACCTCGATCGCATCGTCCAGAAAACGATCCAGCAGGATCGGCATGCGTTCCGGATAGGTCTTGGACATCACCTCGGCATCGCGCATGTAGCGATCAAGGTCTTCCGGCGCATGGATGATCTCCATCGCCCGGCCGCCCAGCACATTGGAGGGACGCATCACCAGCGGATAACCGATCTCCGCGACACCCGCGATTCCCTCCTCGACGGTGCAGGCAGTACGGTTGGGCGGTTGTTTCAAGTTCAACTGATGCAGCATTTGCTGAAAGCGCGCGCGGTCTTCCGCGCAGTCGATCATGTCCGGTGACGTGCCGATGATGGGTACGCCGTTCTTTTCCAGTCCGCGCGCCAGGCTCAGCGGTGTCTGTCCGCCGAATTGCACGATCACGCCGACCGGCTTTTCCACCGCTACAACTTCCAGCACATCTTCCAGCGTCAGCGGTTCGAAGTACAAACGGTCCGAAGTGTCGTAGTCCGTGGATACGGTTTCAGGGTTGCAGTTGACCATGATGGTCTCGTAGCCGTCTTCACGCATCGCCAGCGCGGCATGCACGCAGCAATAATCGAATTCGATGCCCTGTCCGATACGATTCGGCCCGCCGCCCAGCACCATGATCTTTTTATTATTGGTCGGCTGCGATTCGCACTCTTCCTCGTAAGTGGAATACATATAGGCGGTATTGGTCGCAAACTCGGCCGCGCAGGTATCCACACGCTTGAACACGGGGCGCACACCCAAAGCATGGCGGTAAGCCCGCACCGACTCATCCTTGATGTCCAGCAATGCAGCCAGCCGCGCATCGGCAAAACCGCTGCGCTTCAGAGTGCGTATATCATCCGCGCCCAGGCTTTCCAAAGTGCGTCCGGCCAGGGATTTTTCCTGGCGCATCAGGTCTTCGATCTGCACCAGGAACCAGGGGTCGATCTTGCTGATGTTGAAAACCTCTTCCACGCTCATGCCGAGGCGGAATGCATCCCCCACCGCCCAGATGCGATCCGGCCCGGGATTGCCCATCTCGGCGCATATCGCCTCGCGATTGGTATATTTTTCATCGAGGCCATGCACGCCGACTTCCAGGCCGCGCAAGGCTTTCTGGAACGACTCCTGAAAGGTGCGTCCTATCGCCATCACCTCGCCCACAGATTTCATCTGCGTGGTCAGTCGGTCGTTGGCTTGCGGGAATTTCTCGAAGGCGAAGCGCGGTATCTTGGTCACCACATAATCGATGGTGGGTTCGAACGAGGCCGGCGTCGCGCCGCCGGTGATATCGTTCTTCAATTCGTCCAGCGTGTAGCCCACTGCCAGCTTGGCTGCAATTTTGGCGATCGGAAAACCGGTCGCCTTCGAGGCCAGTGCGGATGAACGCGACACCCGCGGGTTCATCTCGATCACCACCATGCGCCCGTCGTCGGGATTAATCGCAAACTGCACGTTGGAACCGCCGGTATCCACGCCAATCTCGCGCAGCACCGCGATCGAGGCATCGCGCATGATCTGGTATTCCTTGTCGGTCAGCGTCTGCGCCGGCGCGACCGTGATCGAGTCACCGGTATGCACGCCCATCGGGTCAAGATTTTCTATGGAGCAGATGATGATGCAATTGTCGGCGCGGTCGCGCACCACTTCCATCTCGAACTCTTTCCAGCCGAGCAGCGATTCCTCGATCAACAGTTCCTTGGTCGGGCTCGCTTCCAGGCCGCGCTCGCAGATCTCCATAAATTCTTCGCGGTTGTAGGCGATGCCGCCGCCGCTACCGCCCATCGTGAAGGAAGGGCGGATCACGGTCGGGTAACCCATCACCTGCTGCACCTGCAAAGCCTCTTCCATGCTGTGCGCGATCGCCGAGCGGGCGGAAGCCAAACCGATCTTGGTCATTGCCTGCTTGAACTTTTCGCGGTCTTCGGCCTTGTCGATCGCATCGCGCGACGCGCCTATCATTTCGACGCTGTATTTTTCCAGCACACCGTGTTTGGCCAGATCCAGCGCGCAGTTCAGCGCGGTCTGTCCGCCCATGGTCGGCAGGATCGCATCCGGCTTCTCCCTGGCGATGATCTTTTCCACCATCTGCCAAGTGATCGGCTCGATATAAGTCGCATCGGCCATCTCCGGATCGGTCATGATCGTGGCAGGATTCGAGTTCACCAGGATGACGCGGTAACCTTCCTCGCGCAGTGCCTTGCAGGCCTGCGCACCGGAATAGTCGAACTCGCACGCCTGCCCGATGACAATGGGGCCTGCGCCGATGATAAGGATGGATTTTATGTCGGTACGCTTAGCCATTTACTTGCCCATCATCGCCACGAAGCGATCAAAAAGAATATTCACATCGTGCGGCCCCGGGCTGGCTTCGGGATGTCCCTGGAAGCAGAACGCGGGTTTGTCGGTCAGTTCGAACCCCTGTAGCGTACCGTCAAACAGCGACACATGCGTGACACGCGCATTTGCTGGCAGTGACGCCGCGTCCACCGCGAAACCGTGATTCTGGCTGGTGATCATCACGCGCTTGGTCTGGATATCCTGCACCGGATGGTTCGCGCCGCGATGGCCGAACTTCATCTTCACGGTCTTCCCGCCCAAGGCCAAACCCATGATCTGTTGTCCGAGACAGATGCCGAACAGCGGCACGCCCGTATCGAGAAATTGTTTCGTCGCGGTGATCGCGTAATCGCACGGCTCCGGATCACCGGGCCCGTTGGACAGGAACACGCCGTCCGGCGCCATCGCCAGCACCTCCTTCGCTGTCGTTTGCGCGGGCACCACGGTGATGCGGCAACCGCGCTCAGCCAGCATGCGCAGGATGTTGCGCTTCACGCCGAAATCATAAGCCACCACATGGAATTTGGATTGTTCCGCTTCCGGGTAGCCTTTGCCCAGTTCCCACTCGCGCTGCGTCCAGTTATAGGATTTTGCACAGGTCACTTCCCTGGCCAGATCCATGCCCTCAAGTCCTGCGAAACCGCGCGCCGCCTTGAGCGCCGCTTCGACATCATCGCCACTGGCAATGCAACCGTTCTGCGCACCTTTGGAGCGCAGAATGCGCGTCAGCTTGCGCGTATCGATGCCGGCGATCGCCACCACGTTATTGGTCTTCAGGTAATCGGGCAGTGATTGCGTACTGCGGAAGTTGCTCACTGTCATGGAAAGATCACGGATGACCAGGCCGCTGGCGAATACCTGGCGCGATTCCACGTCCTCGGTGTTCACCCCGACGTTGCCGATGTGCGGATAGGTCAGCGTGACGATCTGCTTGCAGTAGGAAGGATCGGTGAGGATCTCCTGATAGCCGGTCATCGCGGTGTTGAACACCACCTCGCCGACGCTGCTGCCGGATGCCCCGATGGAAATGCCGCGAAATACCGTACCATCGGCTAAAACTAAGATGGCTGGCTTCGTCTGCGACACAAGATGCTCCCGAGAGGTATGACATGAAGAAGCGGGAAGAACCGATCAGTTCTACCCGCTTTTGATTGAATCGCATTATAGCCGAATGCAGGAGTCACATCAAATCGAAGCTGGGAGCAAGGGTACCATGGTGAATGTCTGTGTAGGAGCGGGCCATGCCCGCGATCAATTAAAGGTTCGCGGGCATGGCCCGGTGACAATTCTGCTTCTGTTTCACCAGATAGCAGATTGCCTACTTTTAGTGCTCCTACAAAAGCCACATTCGTTTCGCGAAATACAGACTTCAGCACCTGCCCGTATTATTATGCATATGCGGACGGACAAATTCGAAGGGGCGCAAATGAAACAAGTGTTTAGCCAAAATCTGCGTGTATTATCATTTTCAATAATACGGACCTGCGGGTCCGTCTAATAACTGTTAGCCCGTACAATCACCTGACGTCATCTATGGAGACTTCCGAATGAAGCCAATTCACGTACTCGCAGCCGCAGCGCTCACATTTCCCGCGCTGTCTCAGGCGGCATCGGAAGTTGTTTGTTCCTATGCACCAAGCCAAAGCAAAGCTGTTGCGGCTATATCTGGTGCCGCTGGTGGCGCAAGCGCTACCGCCGGTGCAATAGCTGCGGCTACTGGACTCACAGCGGTGGCACACAGTAGTGGGGCACTCATTCTTACTGGTACGTCGGGCTATATCGCCGGCACGCTTGGTGGCACGGCCGCCGCCGTAGCCGCTGCGCCGGTAGTGGTCGTTGTCGGGCTTGTCGTCGGCGGCGCGGCAGTCAGCTTGGAACTTGTGTGCGCATCGAAGAACCACCCAGATCAAGTCGAAAAGGTCAAGGAAGCGGCGAATGAGTTTTTGAAACGCTTCTCCAGCGCAATGGAAAGTATCAAGATCTCAGCTGCCGACATGAAGAAATCCATAGCCCCCGCTGCCGGCCGTGCAGCAGTAGAGGTCAAGCGTGTAGGCACCGACGTCTGGAACTACGTGTACCGCTAATGACCATGCATCAACCCAACCAAGTCACGCCTGCAAGTGCGGCTAACATCACGGTCGAGAGGGACGCTTCGCGGCGGAGCCGCTCGGGTCCCTCACCTCAACGTTACTTTCCACTCACTCACAACTATGCAATGTCAGATTTATAATCACAAGCAATTCCATTAATACGAAATTAGCATACTCAAACAATGAAAAATTCCTACGACGTAACTGAAGCCGATTTCGACGAACTGGTTGTCGCACGCTCGCATGAAGTGCCGGTGTTGCTGGATATCGGCGCGGAGTGGTGCAGCCCGTGCCGCGTACTGACTCCGATGCTGGAAAGTCTGGTCAAGGAATACAAGGGCAGGTTCGTGCTGGCCAAGGTGGACGCCGACGAGAACATGCGCATCGCCGGACGACACAAGGTGCGCGGTTTTCCGACGGTGATCGCTTACAGCTGCGGCGTGGAGACTGCCCGCTTCCACAGCGCGCAACCTTTGCACTTCCTGCGCGGGTTTATCGACAAGCTGATCGAGCATCACAACGCAAACGTGCAGCAACCGGGTTGATCAGAAAACATCCGATATGTTTGAGGTAATAATTCTGGCTGTCGCGCTGAGTATGGATGCTTTTGCCGTTTCCATCGGACTGGGTTCCAAAGGTAACGTCCGCGGGTTGGGATTAAAGGCAGGACTGTTCTTCGGCATCTTTCAGGCGTTGATGCCTTTCATCGGATACCTTGGCGGCAAGGGAATATTGAGTTGGGTCGATGCATACGCCCACTGGATCGCCTTCGGACTGCTGGCGCTGATCGGCGGCAAGATGATTTACGAAGGCCTGCACGAAGGCATAGAAGAAGACATCGCGGCGATCACCAACAGGGTGATGCTGGTACTGGCAATTGCCACCAGCATCGACGCCATGGCCGCGGGATTCAGCCTGACCCTGCTGGACATCAACGCTTACCTCGCCTGTTTCATCATCGGCGTAACGACTTTCGCATTCAGTTGGGTTGGCGTTGAGATCGGCAAACGCAGCGGCACCTGGCTGGAAAGCAAGGCGGAGATATTCGGTGGGGCGGTGCTGATCCTGATTGGGATCAAGATGCTGACTTATTAACCTGCAAAATCAACTCGTCCACGAAAAACACGAAAAGCACAAAAATGGCTTGGCATTACAGCGTTCCGGTTTATTTCGTGTGTTTCGTGTTTTTCGTGGACAAATAGTTGTTGTAAGAATAAACCAGCCCGTAGCAGTATCTATCGGTCATTTCAGGCCCAGCACATCCTGCATGTCATACATCCCCGCCGGATTCGCCTTCAGGAAGCGCGCCGCGCGCAGCGCGCCTACCGCGAACGTGGCACGGCTGCTGGCCTTGTGGGTGATCTCGACGCGTTCGCCGGTACCGGCAAACAGCACGGTGTGATCGCCCACGATGTCGCCGCCGCGCACCGTGGCAAAGCCGATGGTGGAAGGATCACGTTCACCGGTGACGCCCTCGCGTCCGTACACGGCGCATTGTTCCAAATCGCGCCCGAGCGTTCTCGCGACCACCTCGCCCATGCCCAGCGCGGTGCCGGACGGTGCATCCACTTTGTGGCGATGATGCGCCTCGATGATCTCGATGTCGTAGCCGTGGGCCAGCACGCGCGATGCCGTCTCCAATAATTTGAATACCAGGTTCACACCCACGCTCATGTTGGGAGCGAACACGATGCCGATGTGTTGCGCCGCCGCACCAAGCTGCGCCTTTTGCTGTGCGTTGAAGCCGGTGGTGCCGATCACCATATTCACGCCGAGCTTGCGGCAGATATCAAGGTGATGCAGCGTGCCCTCCGGACGGGTGAAATCGATCAGCACGTCTGCGCCCTGCAACGCAGTCTCCACATCCGCACTGATTTTTACGCCACAGGGTGTGCCGAGTATTTCTCCCGCATCCCTGCCGATCAGTGTACTGCTGTCGTGTTCCAGCGCGGCATGCAGCACCAGGTCTTCAGACTGGAACACATTCTCCAGCAAGGTACGTCCCATGCGTCCGCTGCTCCCGGCAATGGCGATCTTGATTTTTCCCATGTACTAACCCTTTTCCTGTTCTGTAGCTTGTGCCGGCGCCGGCTGATTGCCATCGACGATCCGCGCCAGTTTGCCGCCTTCGAAATATAGCGTCAGGTTTTGTTTTTCGGTCATTTTACGGTCATGCTCCAGGCGATACACGTAATCCCAGCGATCGCTATGGAACACATCCTCGATCATCGCGGTGCCGAGCACATAACGCACCTGCGGCTTGGTCATCCCTACCTGCAGTTTCTCGCGCATCGCCGGCGTGACGAAATTCCCCTGGCGGATATCCATCTTGTACGGTGTCAACAAAGGGATGTAGAAGCTGTCGCACGATGCCAGCAACAGGGACAGCAAAATTATATTGATTCGAGAGATTCTCATATCGTTCCAAAAAATAAATCTGTTCAATGATAACTCAAGAGGTCATGTCCAACATTTCAGCCGCATGCTTGCGCGTCGTCTCGGTGATCTTTACCCCGCCGAGCATGCGCGCGATCTCCTCGACGCGTTGCCCGTTATCCAGCACGGTGATGCGGCTCAGTGTGATGCCATTTTCCACCGCCTTGCTCACTTGCCACTGTTGATCCGCCGCAGCCGCGACCTGTGGCAAGTGGGTGACGCACAACACCTGATAGTCCCTGCCCAGTTTTTTCAGCAAGTGCCCGACGATCTCGGCGACGCGCCCGCCGATGCCGCTGTCCACTTCGTCGAAGATCAGCGTCGGCACACTGGCCAACTGCGAGGTCGCCACCTGGATCGCCAGACTGATGCGTGACAACTCGCCACCCGATGCAACCTTGGCCAGACTGCGATGCGGCACGCCGGGATTGGCGGCGACCTGGAACTCTACGGTTTCCAGGCCCCAGGGATTGCCAACCACGTTACCGGCGACCTTGTCGCCGTCGGCACTATCCCGGACTAGCGGCAGCAGCTCCACCGCAAAACTGCCGCCCTGCATCGCCAGTGTCTGCATCGCAGCGGTGATCTCCCTGGCCAGTTTGACGGACGCTTTCTTGCGTGCCGCCGATAATTTTTGCGCAGCCGCAACATAAACCTGCAGCGCCGATTTTTCCTGCCGCTCGAGTTCGGCCAGATCGGCATCGCCGCCCAGCTCCGCCAGGCGCGCCACGATGCGCTGCAATGCTTCACCCAATTGCTCGGGTGCAACACGGTATTTTCGCGCGTTATCGAGCACGCTCTGGATACGTTGCTCCTGTTCGTGCAATCGCTGTGGATCGGTATCCATGCGCTGCTGGTAATGGCGCAGCGCGTAGACGGCTTCCTGCAATTCCGCCCCGGCGCTTTCCAGCATCTGTAGCGTTTCGCCGAGGCTGGCATCGTGCGTCATCCCTTCTCGCAAGCGCGCCGTCAACGCATTGAGTTGCGTCAGGCACGCATTATCCGCCTCGCTCAGGGTTTCGATACCGAATGCGGCAGTCTCCAGCAGGCTCGCCGCATGGGCCAGCCGCGCGTGGTCTTCCTGTACCGTAATCCATTCTGCCGCGTCAAAACCGAGGCCTTCCAGTTCGTTGCGCTGAAACTGCAACAACTCGCGCTCGGCTGCGACTGCTTGGGCGTTTTCGCTGAGGCCGATGCGGCGGCGATGCAGGCTCTGCCAATCGCGATACAGGACGGCAACCTGCTGGGCAACATCCGTCATGCCGGCATAACCATCCAGCAATACGCGCTGGGTGTCGGGACGCAGCAGCGATTGATGCGCATGCTGGCCGTGGATATCCAGCAACAGGTCGCCCGCATCGCGCATCTGTTGCAGGGTGGCGCTGCTTCCGTTGACGAAGCCGCGCGAACGGCCGCCCGCGTCGAGCACGCGGCGCAGCAGGCATACGCCCGCATCACCTTCGAGTCCCTGTTCGCGCAACCAGTCCTGTATCTGCGGCAACCCGGCGATATCGAATTCCGCGGTGATCTCGGCGCGTTCGCAACCGTTGCGTACCATGGTCGCATCGCCCCGCTCGCCCAGTGCCAGCGACAGCGCGTCGATCAGGATGGACTTGCCGGCGCCGGTCTCCCCGGTCAGTGCGGTAAAGCCCGGGGGAAACTCGAGTTCAAGCGAGGCAACGATGACGAAATCGCGGATGGCCAAAAATTTCAGCATTGATAAGGCAATTTCAGCATTGGTAAGTCAACGTCGGCATTTACAACATATGGTTCCAGAGCAGCTTCTCGCGCAGGGTGTGATAGTAGCTGTGGCCCGCCGGATGCAGCAGGCAGACCGTTTCGGGATGGCGCGAGACGATGATCTTGTCGTGCAACTGCAATTCGTAGTTGGTGTGGCTGTCGAATCGCAACTGTATGTCGCCGGTGCGGTGTACCAGGATTTCCAGTTCCGATGAGCCCTTCACCACGATGGGCCGGTTACTCAGCGTATGCGGACTGATCGGCACCAGTTCCAGCACATCCAGACTGGGATGCAGGATCGGGCCGCCGGCGGACATCGCATAAGCGGTGGAACCGGTGGGTGTGGAAACGATCAGCCCGTCGGCGCGCTGGTTGTACAGGTATTCACCGTCGATGCGCACCTCGAACTCGATCATGCTGCTGGTATTGTTGCGGTGCACCACCACCTCGTTGAAGGCGCGGCCGGTGTACACCTCGACATCGTCGCGCAGCACGCGCGCCGCCAGCAACAGGCGCTGCTCGGTGACGAACTTGCCCTCCAGCATCGCCGCGATGGTGTCCTGCATGTTGTCCAGCGTGAGGTCGGTGAGAAATCCGAGCCGCCCCTGATTCACCCCGACCAGCGGAATATGGTGCAACGACAAAGTGCGCGCGATGTTCAACATGGTGCCATCGCCGCCCAGCACGATCGCCAGGTCCACGGCGCGGCCGATGTCGGCCAGGCTCATCGCCTGATAGGGATTGTCCTTGAGGTGCTCGGCGGTGAGGCTGTCCACCACCACGGTCAGGCCGCGCGAGGTCAGGAACGCGCCCAGACGCAACAACGGCTCGGCGATTTCCGGCGCGTTGTGTTTGCCGATCAGAGCGACGTTGCGAAAGGGGAATTTCATGGACGCGATTAAACCACATCACCCCTGCAATGACAAAGCAGCGCAACTTTCAGAATGCTGCACTAGCCGGTAACTTGCGGCCCAAACCGTCAGATTATCCTGCACCATTTTGGTCATGGCTATAGTTGTAGGATATTGCTGTTACGCAAAATTAATGTTGTCTGATGTAACTATCTGGTTCAGTATACAAAAACGACACCGCGTGATGTGTTCAAGTTGATTCATCCGATCAGTCAGAATTATGGCCTGACTGTTGAATCTGCAAGCAAGTAAACGTCAGGGAAGAATTCGATGTCATTCCGCAATCGCCTGAATGCCGGCCTGCAGACATCGGCAGGCATCGCCCTGTTATATGCCGCGCTGGCCGCGCTGTGGATTGTATTGTCCGGTTATTTGTTGACATTCACCGTCACCGACCCGCTACTGCAGAGCCGCATCGAACTGGCCAAGGGACTGGCTTTCGTCGCCATCACCAGCGTGTTGCTTTACCTGCTGCTCAATCACTGGCACGAATCCCATACAACGCATCCGACTGCCGCACAGACAGAACCCACCGCACTGCCCAAAACAATTCGACTGGCGCTGATTTACATGTCATTGGTGCTCATCGTACCTTTGGTCGATTTTGCCATTTACGAATTTCGTGTTCAGCAAACCGAACAGGATGCCTATGACAACCTGACCTCGATCGCCAAACTCAAAGCCGCCGAGATCGAGAACTGGCTGAAAGAACGCCACGGCGATGCACAGGGTTTGGCAGACGACTCCGGATTAGCCCGGCAGGTCGCCCGGATGACAGGGCAACATTCCGCAAATCCATCTGCGGACATCCTGAAATCGCTCGATTCTCTGCAAGCCAATCATGGATTCGACAGCATCCTGTTGCTGGATAGCGGCGGCAGATTGCTGGCCTCCAGAGGAAATGACGTGGGCATTTCAGCTTACGCGAGGGATTTGATGCAACGCGCGCTGGACAGCGAGACTATCCAGTTCAGCGACCTGTACCGTGATGATGCGGGCCACATCACCCTCGACTGGGTCGTGCCTGTCATCGTTTCAGACCGGCACGGTACACAGGCCGTGGCTGCCGTGATATTGCGTGCCGCACCAGGGCAGTTCCTTTATCCGCTGATCCTGAATTGGCCAATCGCCAGTTACAGCGGCGAATCCT
>JBBQNH010000021.1:0-30546 GCA_038329705.1 Burkholderiales bacterium
AAGGAACCGAGCTGGTCGATGATGATGCCGGTGGCCAGTCCCTGGTGTCCGTAATAGGCCTCGATCATCGGCAGGCCAAAGTAGGAAGTATTGCCCAGCCCGCCGGTCAGCACCAATGCGCCCACCGTGCCTCTGGGTAAATCCAGCCAGCGCCCGACCAGCCAGAAGAAGCCCGCCGCGAGTGCAAAAAAGATCCATACCATCGCCACCATCAGACCGATGTCGCTGCTGATCTTCACGTCATGCACATAGAACAGCGTCAGCGCGGGCAGCGACACATGGATGATGAAACGGTTGAGCACCGCAGGCGCGTTGATCGGCATGCGTTTGTAGCGGTGCAGGAGCACACCGGCGATGAAACAGAAGATCAGCAGGATCAGGTTATTCACTTGACTATGGCGACAGTCGCGAATGGCCGGTTATTTTCCGGTCCGGTATCCGGTCACTGCTAACAGCAGCCTTCCATCTTGCCGCCCAGCTGGATCGGGGGACAAGGTACCGTACCATAAGAACAGAACACGCAACAGTCGCCCGCTTTCGGTTTCAGTACGGTCCCGCAGCTGGTGCAGTCGTAAAACCACTGGCACGCATCGGTAGGCATCTCTTCTTCCCTGGCAAAACCGCACACCGGGCAAGTCAGTACTGATCGGATTTGAATTTCCATAGCATTTCGGCTACCAAATATAAATACCGGTCAGGACGGCACCCTGGCCGCGATAAATGCCTTGAGCGTGTCCACATCCGCATCCATCACCTCGCAGCGCTGCGGCAACTGCTCGATACCGATCATGGCAGTCGGGCGTTCCGGTTCGCGTCCCAGTGCTTCCTGTATGGTCTCGGCGAACTTGGCAGGCAATGCCGTTTCCAGGCAGATCAGCGGGAGGTTGGGGCGGCGCTGCGCCAGCCCTACCTTGATGCCGTCCGCGGTATGCGTGTCGACCATCACGCCGTACTCTTCCCACAAGCCGCGGATAGTCTTGAGCCTGTCCTGATGGGTACTCTTGCCGGAGACGATAGCGAATTTCGGCAGCGCTTCCCAATAAGGCGTGGCCTTGATGTCGAAAGCCGCCACATCCGCATCGCCGGAAGCGCGGTCGACATTGGCCCAGAACTCGCGCACCTTGGCACCGTCGCGGCCGACCAGATCGAACACGAAGCGCTCGAAATTGCTCGCCTTGCTGATGTCCATTGAGGGGCTGCTGGTCTCGTAAGTGTGCTTGGTGCCGCGCGGCCGGTACACGCCGGTGCGGAAGAACTCGTCGAGCACGTCGTTCTCGTTGGTGGCCAATATCAGCTGGCCGATCGGCAACCCCATCATGCGTGCGATATGCCCGGCGCAGATGTTGCCGAAGTTGCCGGACGGTACCGAGAATGCGACCTGTTCGTCGTTGGATTTCGTCGCTGCAAAGTAGCCCTTGAAGTAATACACGATCTGCGCCGACACGCGCGCCCAGTTGATCGAGTTGACCGTGCCGATCTGGTACTTTGCCTTGAAGCCATGGTCGTTGGACACCGCCTTCACCAGATCCTGTGCATCGTCGAACATGCCGTTGATCGCGATATTGAAGATGTTCGGGTCCTGCAGCGAATACATCTGCGCGCGCTGAAAACTACTCATCTTGCCGTGCGGCGACAGCATGAACACGCGGATGCCGCGCTTGCCGCGCATCGCGTATTCGGCGGCGGAGCCGGTATCGCCCGAAGTCGCGCCGAGGATGTTCAATTCATCATGTTGTTTCGCCAGCGCGTATTCGAACAGGTTGCCCAACAACTGCATCGCCATGTCCTTGAATGCCAGCGTCGGGCCGTTGGACAACTCGAGGATATGTACGCCCGGCTCCAGCGTGCGCAGCGGCGTGATCTGGGTGAAATCGGAATCGCTGCGGCCGTTGCTGTAAACCTCGGTCTTGTAGGTCTTGGCGATGATGGCCTTGAGGTCGGCCGGCGGAATGTCAGTGGCAAATTTGGACAACACCGCGAATGCGAGGTCGGCATACGACAATTTGCGCCACGCATCCAGCTCGGCGCGCGTCACCTGCGGATAATGCTCAGGCAGATACAGCCCGCCATCCGGAGCAAGGCCGCCCAGCAGGATCTCGGTAAAGTTTTTCGCGGGCGCGTTGCCGCGGGTGGAGATGTACTTCATTCGACTGTTACCTTTTGTAGGGCGCAATAACCAACGGGCATTGCGCCGTAATATATTTCATCCGGTGCAATGCGCTACGCTTATTGCACCCTACGGGTTCTCATGTGCCTTCTTTAACCAAAGATGAAAGCTATTCGAGAATATGTAAACAAACCAATCAACAATACAAATGACGGAGAAATTAAAACAATCATGTTCAAATTGGTGTCTTCTCGATTTTTTCTTTTTTCAACAAAAGCAAATGAACCTATGTGCGCAAACAAAAGAAAAGCAATACACCAATAGCCAAACTGGCTATGGTTACTAGCCATCAATAACATGACTGCCCAAAAGTAGGAAGCGGCCATACCTACCACAGCAGCAAAAATATAAGCAGCTCTCATATTGCGCTATCAATATCGATATGCACACAGTTCGTAGGTTGGGTTAGCGTAGCGTAACCCAACAAAACAGCTGGTGGGTTCCGTTTGGATTGTTGGGTTACGCTACGCTAACCCAACCTACATTGTTTGTTTTATTTCCCCAACTCTTCCAGCCGGATACGGGTCAACTTGCCTGCCACCACGCCCAGCGTATCGATCTTTGCAATTACTGCGTTGATGCGTTTCTCGCGGGTCAGATGGGTGAGCATGATCAGGTCGGTCTGGGTCTCGCCTTCGCCGGGTTCCTTCTGGATCATCGCGTCTATCGAGATCTGCTCGTCGGCAAGGATGCGCGTGATGTCGGCCAGCACGCCGGGTTTGTCCTGCACTCGCATGCGCAGGTAATAGCTGGTCTGTACTTCGTCCATCGGCAAGATCTTCAGGTCGGACATCGCGTTGGGCTGGAACGCCAGGTGCGGCACGCGATTTCCCGGATCGGCGGTATGCATGCGGGTCACGTCCACCAAATCGGCGATCACCGCGCTGGCAGTCGGTTCAGCTCCGGCGCCCTGACCGTAATACAGCGTCGCGCCAACCGCATCGCCCTGCACCACCACCGCATTCATCGCGCCTTCCACATTGGCGATCAGTCGCCTGGTCGGGATCAGCGTCGGATGCACGCGCAGCTCGACGCCTTCCGGCGTGCGCTTGGTGATGCCGAGCAGCTTGATGCGGTAACCGAGCTGCTCTGCGTATTTGATGTCGATCGCATCCAGTTTGGAGATGCCCTCGATATGCGCCTTGTCGAACTGCACCGGAATGCCAAATGCAAGGGATGACAACAGCGTGATCTTGTGCGCCGCATCCACCCCCTCGATATCAAAGGTCGGATCGGCCTCGGCATAACCCAGCTGCTGCGCCTCTTTGAGCGCGGTGTCGAAGCTCAGACCTTTGTCGCGCATCTCGCTAAGAATGAAATTGGTGGTGCCGTTGATGATGCCGGCGATCCACTCGATGCGGTTCGCGGTCAGTCCCTCGCGCACCGCCTTGACGATCGGAATGCCACCCGCCACGGCGGCCTCGAACGCGACCATCACGCCCTTGTCCTGTGCCGCCTTGAATATTTCGTTGCCATGCTTCGCCAGCAGTGCCTTGTTGGCGGTGACGACATGCTTGCCGTTGGCGATGGCCTGCATCACCAGCTCTTTCGCCACGCCGGTGCCGCCGATCAGTTCGATGACGATAGCCACTTCAGGATCGCTCACCACCGCGAATGCATCGTCGGTCACGCGACACTTGCCAGCGGTGACCTGTTTCGCCAGCTCCACATTCTTGTCCGCCACCACGGTGATGCGGATCGGGCGACCGGCGCGGCGCGTGATCTCTTCTTCGTTGCGCTGCAATACGGTAAAGGTGCCGCCACCAACGGTGCCGATGCCCAACAGACCTACATTGATTGGTTTCATGAGAAAAATTTCTTAAAGTTAAAAGCAGGAATGACAAAACCTTCGCGAAAATAAAACTGGTGGGCACGGGTGCGTTGCGTACCGGAATCCAGCATGATGCCGTTTGCGCCCAGATCGCGGGCCACACCTTCCAGATGCTCGATCAGGACATGGCCGACACCCGTGGAACGGCGCGACTCATCGGTGACCAGATCATCGACATAGAACTTTATCCCATCGAAAGTATTCTCGTGCCAGCGGTAAACGGCCAGACCGAGCACTGCATCATGTTCTACCGCCAACGCCATTCTGGCCCCCTCAAGTATCCGCCACATCTTTTCCATGTAGTCGTCGGGTAGATCGGGGCGCAATTGGCGATGCACTTGCTCGGCTTTGTTCAGCCAATCGGCACCAACCAGCTTCCCGTTTTCCGCGTAGACGTCGACGATCTTCATGTGCCGTGCTTCTTGCGATAATGCTCCAGGAACCTGGCGATACGTCCGATCGCCTCGGTCAGGTCGTCGGCATTCGGCAGGAACACCACGCGGATATGGTCGGGATTTATCCAGTTGAAACCGGTGCCCTGCACCACCAGCACCTTCTCGGTCTCCAGCAGTTCCAGGATGAATTTCTGATCGTCCTTGATCGGATATATCTTCGGGTCGAAGCGCGGGAACAGGTACAGCGCGGCTTTGGGCTTGACGCAGGTCACGCCCGGAATTTCGCTAAGCAGTTTGTAGGCGAGATCGCGCTGTTTGCATAACCGCCCGGTCGGCGCGACCAGGTCGTTGATGCTCTGGTAGCCACCAAGCGCGGTCTGGATCGCGAACTGCCCCGGCACATTGGAACAGAGTCGCATCGAGGCCAATATCGTCAGCCCGTTGATGTAATCCTGCGCGTGCTTCTTTTCGCCGGACACCACCATCCAGCCGGCCCGATACCCGCAGGCGCGATAGTTCTTCGACAGGCCGTTCAGCGTCACAAACAACACATCGTCGGCCAGCGAGGCGATCGCGGTGTGGGTCGCGCCGTCATACACCATCTTGTCGTAGATCTCGTCGGCGAAAATGATCAGGTCATGCTCGCGCGCGATCTGGATGATCCCGCGCAGGGTATCGTCCGAATACAGCGCGCCGGTCGGGTTGTTCGGGTTGATGATGACGATGGCGCGTGTGTTCTTGGTGATCTTGCTGCGCATGTCGGCAAGATCCGGCATCCACTCACTCTGTTCGTCGCATACATAATGGCGCGGTGTGCCGCCTGCCAGCGTCACCGCCGCGGTCCACAGCGGATAGTCGGGTGTCGGGATCAGCACCTCGTCACCGGTATTGAGCAAGCCCTGCATCGCCATCACGATCAGCTCGGAAGCGCCGTTGCCAATGTAGATGTCATCCAGTCCCACGCCCGGGATCTTCTTGGACTGACAGTAATGCATGATCGCCTTGCGCGCCGCGAACATACCTTTCGAATCCGAATAACCGGATGAATTCGGCAGGTTCAGGATCACGTCCTGCTGAATCTCCTCGGGCGCTTCGAAACCGAACGGAGCGAGATTGCCGATGTTCAGCTTGATGATGCGCTGGCCATCCTCCTCCATCTGCTTGGCGCGTTCCATCACCGGACCGCGAATGTCGTAGCATACGTTGGAGAGCTTGGTCGATTTTAAGATTGGTTTCACTTGGTTATTTATCCGATCCAGTCATTCAGGCTATCTGCCAGATCAACAAATCGCCTGATCTGACACCGCGCGCAAAGCGTTGATTTTACCTGTCCGGCAGCGCAGCAGCAAATCAAACCATACGGATCATCCGGATGATGCTGCCTCTTCACCCGCGCAAGATCGACCCGCAAACGCTACCCTGCCCTCACCGCACCCCGCCCACCTGCACGATACTGATTGTTTCGAGCGCTTCGAGACCTTTCGCCAATCGCAGTAATCTCGGGAACGTGCCGGTCTTGTGCACTGCCCAATGCCCCCCGGTTATCTCTGCGACCTGCCCCAATCGGGTCTTCAATTGTGCTAGTTGATCTGCCCTGGCCACCAGGAAGTAATCGCTGCCTGGCACGGGCAACTCTGCTGCCGCATCCACCGCATGGCAGGCTGAGAGGCTGTACAAGGTCAATTCCCTTGCCACCATCGGCATCTGGTAGACATAGATCGGCAGCGCGGATTTATCTTTCAAATACGCGTTCACATTGTGCGCCACGCCATAGGAAGTGAACGTCAATGCGGTCATCGCGACGAGAAATGCATACAGCGCACTGATGGCGATCACCGGGTAGACCAGCACCGGCTGCACACGCACCCGCTTTCTGTTCAACAAGGCATGTACCAACAAGCCAACCGATATGGCCATTACCGGAATTATCAAAACAAATTTTCCCACATACACACTCAAGCCGGCAGCGAGCGCCAGCAGCAACACGATGATCACCCATTGCGCAACCAGCAACTTGGCATGGCCGTCCGGTCGCGCCAGATAACCCTCCAGATAGCCCTCCAGATAGCCCGCCAGATATTGCCCGCACAGGATAGCCGCAAACGGGAAGATGATCACCGTGTAGTACTCGAACTGAAATTGCGTGGCGCTAAAGATCAGGAACGGGATGAAAAACGAAGCGCACAGGAAAACGAAGTTCGCCCGCTCATCGATGCGGCTAGACGCAAATTTTCGGATGCCGGAATACACGGCTGCAAGAAACACCGCCACCCAGGGCAGGAATGTCCACAGGAAAGCGTTCACGAAATACAGCGGATTGCCGTTGTGATTCTGGATCGGGCCGGTATTCAAGAAGCGGCCAAACTGGCTGTCCCACAGAAAAAAGCGGATGCCGGATACGCCCGTTTGGCCGAACACCACTTTCTCCGGATGCGCATCGAATTGCAGGTACAGCGCCACGATTTCTGGTGCGGTGAACAGCAGAGTCAACGCCAATGCTAGCAGCCATTTCAAACTCACCAACTTGCGCCACTGGCCCCGGTACAGCCACATGCATACCAATCCACCGCAGATGGCGATCAGCGTGAACACACCCTTGGTCATCACCGCCATCGCGCTGAACAACGCACCGAGCAGCAAATATTTCAGTTTTGCCAAGGTGTCGAAGCGCAGCCAGTAATAACACGCGGCCATGATGCAACCGGTCAGGTAGGTCTCCGCCTTGACCTCGATGCTCGAATCCATCATCTCAAACACCGACACATACACCAGCACCGCCAGCCAGGCGCTGTCGCGTCCATAAAACAGCCGCGCGATCCGGTAGGTGAAATAACCGCCGATCAGATGGAACACGAATCCCGGAAGGATATAGGCGAAGGAACTGACACCGAAAAGCTTGAAGGACAGCGCGGTGAACCAGAACGGCAAGTGCGGCTTGTCCAGCCAGTCCCTGCCGTCCAGCACCAGATTCACCCAGTCATTGTTCAGCGCGATATGCCGTGCAAGCGACGCATAGGTGACCGAGTCGCCCCCGTTGATCACCGGGGACAGCATCGCCGCCGCGTTGACCAGCAGCGTGAGCAGGATCAGCCATTTGGCTTGAAGAGTAACGTTCACTATATTTCTTTTTGGCGTTTTGGCCGTTTTTTAATCGCGCTGCCTGTGTTTCGTTTATTTGACGCGCCCTGCGCCAACCCCCTAAACTCGCAACAATCATACTGCAAAACTGCGAGGCTATTTTGAAATTGCATCTGGCCAATCCCGGCGAGACCAGGCTATTCACCGCGCACGGCCCCGATCACGTCATGGTCAACGACGAACGCTATGAACACAGCATCGTGGTGGTCGCGGAAACGGTGCATGACGACTGGCGCGTCGTCAATTTTGACGAATTGAGCGAAGCCCACTTTGCCTATTTTCTGCCGCTCAAGCCGGACGTGTTATTGCTCGGCACCGGCGCCCGGCAGCGATTCCCCCACCCAAGGTTGTACCGGTCACTGACCGATGCGGGCATCGGTGTTGAATGCATGGACACCGCCGCCGCATGCCGCACCTACAACATACTGGTGACCGAAGACCGCAAGGTCGCTGCCGCCATTCTGATCGACTGAAAAACATGAGCCAAAACCTGAACAGCGTCATCCGGCAAGCCGAGCAGGTCATCGTCGGCAAGCCGCAACAGATACGGCTTGCGCTGGCCTGTCTGCTGGCGCGCGGGCATCTGCTCATCGAGGATCTGCCCGGCGTCGGCAAGACCACGCTGGCGCATGTGCTGGCCCGCACACTGGGTTTGCAGTTCCAGCGCATCCAGTTCACCAGCGATCTGCTGCCTGCCGATATCCTGGGCGTATCGGTATTCCAGCGCCCCATCAACAATTCGATGGGCGGAAAATTCGAGTTTCATCCCGGCCCGATCTTTTCGCAAATGATCCTGGCCGATGAGATCAATCGTGCCACGCCCAAGGCGCAAAGTGCGCTGCTGGAAGCGATGGAGGAACAGCAGGTGACCATAGAAGGCACGACGCGCGCATTGCCTTCGCCGTTCTTCGTTATCGCCACACAGAATCCGGTGTACCAGATCGGTACCTTCGCGCTACCGGAATCCCAGCTCGACCGTTTTCTGATGCGCATCCAGATGGGTTATCCCGATGCGCAGGCCGAGCGCGGCCTGCTTGCCGGGGTGGACCGGCGCGAGATCGTCGCCGGGCTCGTTCCACAGATGGAAAGCAGCGAACTGCTGACACTGCAAAAGCGCGCCCGGGAAGTATTCGTCTCTCCCGCGCTACTTGATTATGTACAGGCCATCCTGCGCTACACGCGCGAAGAATCCCGTTACACGCACGGCCTGTCGCCGCGCGCCGGTCTCGCGCTGCTGTCGGCGGCACGCGCCTGGACATTACTGCACGCGCGCGAAGCAGTGACGCCCGAAGATGTACAGGCGGTGATACCCGGCGTGGTCAGCCACCGACTGCAGGCGGTCGGCGAATACGCCAAGCTGAACAGCGCTGTGCTGGTGCGCGACCTGATCGAGGCGGTCGCGATCCCGTAACATCTTGCTAAGCGCACTCAAGCGAAAATTTCGCACCTGGCTGTTTCGTCCCAGGATCGAACACGGCACGATCACTCTGACGCAGCGCCGTATCTTCATCATTCCCACCCGGCAAGGTTTCACATTGTGCTTTGTGCTGCTGCTGATGCTGTTCGGCGACATCAATTACAACCTGAGTCTCGGCTATGTGCTGACATTTCTGCTGACCATGATGGCGGTGATGTCGATGTTGCATGCGTTCCGCAATCTGGCGCATCTGGAGATACGCGCGGGCCGTGCAGAGCCGGTGTTTTGTGGTGACACAGCACTGTTCCTTATCCACTTCAACAATCGCAGCCGGTTGCCACGTTATCAGCTTAGTCTGGTACAAAGCGGCGATTCATTCTGGAAAAACACCAATACACCGGTATCGTTCGATGCTCCAGCCCGGCAGGATAGTGAAGTCGCGTTTCCGCTGATGGCCACGAGGCGCGGCTGGCTGCAACCGGGCCGCCTGACGTTGTATACCGAATACCCGCTCGGCTTGTTCTACTGCTGGTCGTACCTGCATTTCGATATTAGCTGTCTGGTCTACCCCAAACCAATGAGCGACGCAGCATTGCCTGATGGCAGCTCGCCGGACGGCACCGGCAAACGCAATATATCCGGCGATGAAGATTTTTCCGGACTGCGCAAATATACCGTGGGCGATGCACTGCCGCGCATCGACTGGAAAGCCTACGCACGCGAACGCGGTTTGCAGGTCAAACAATTTTCCACGCCGCTGGGCGAAGAGTTGTGGCTGGACTTTGCCGATGCACCGGACCGCAACGAGGAAGAGAAGCTGGCACGTATGACCCGCTGGGTACTGGATGCCGAGGCGCAGGGTCTGCGTTACGGGCTGCGTATGCCGGACGGCGAATTGCCGTCGAGCAACGGCGTCGCGCACCGCGATGAATGCCTGCGCCGGATCGCGCTGTTCAATCTGCCGCAGCAGGAATAACCATGAAGCTGAAAATATTTCGCCACAGAGCTCACAGAGTTCACAGAGAAAAAACATCAGCACACCACTCACGGTGGTTAAATATATTTGCCTATTTTGCCGAATACCTGAAAGCCCGACCTCTCTGTGTTCTCTGTGAACTCTGTGGCTTGCATTTAAGGATTTTGCAATGAGCAAACAACTCGTCTACGGCTTGCTGCTGTCCATCCTGATGGTCATCGCACCGCATGCCGAGCATCTGCCGCCGTGGGTCAGCGGCCTGTGCGCCGGCTTGTTGCTGTGGCGGGCCTGGCTCAACCACAGCGGCAAGCCGCTGCCGAAACGCTGGCTGCTGATGCTGGTCACCTTTGCCGGCACGGTCGGCATCGTCTTAAATTACCACACCCTGTTCGGGCGCGAAGCCGGCGTCACCCTGCTGATGATGCTCGCCGCGCTCAAGCTGATGGAGCTGCGCGATACGCGCGACGCGATGGTAGCGGTCTATCTCGGCTGTTTCATCATCATCACCAATTTCTTCTACTCGCAAAGCATCCCCACCGCGCTCTACATGCTTGCCACATTGATGGTCATCGTGACCACCTGGGTGCATCTGCAGGCGCAAGGCATCGCGTTGAAACCGAGGCTGCACATCGCCGCGGTACTGCTTTTGCAGGCTCTGCCGCTGACGCTGATCCTGTTCATCCTGTTCCCGCGCGTGCAGGGTCCGCTGTGGGGCCTGCCGCAGGACGCCTATGCCAGCAGTGGGCTGGATGACCGCATGTCACCGGGCAGCTTGAGCCGCCTGAGCCTGTCGGAAGCGGTGGCATTCCGCGTGGTCTATGACGACAAACCACCGCGCCGCGACCAGATGTACTGGCGCGGCCCGGTATTGTGGTACTTCGACGGGCGCACCTGGTCACCCGGCATCACCCCGCCCCCGACCCCGCCGGCATTCACCGGACTCGGCCAGCCCATCGATTACACCGTCACGCTGGAGCCGCACAACAAGCATTGGCTGTTTGCGCTCGAGGTACCGGAAAAGTTGTCCATTCCCGCCACACTGACGGACGATTTCGAGTTGCTGCGCAAAGATACAGTCAATACGCGGCTGCGCTATACGGCACGATCGAATCTGGTCTACCGCGCCAATGTCGATGAAGCCGCCCGACAGATCAGGCGCGCATTGCAATTGCCCGGGCAGTTCGATCCCCGCGCTCGGCAACTGGCTGCCGAATGGCGCGCCCAATACAAAGACGATGCCGACCTGGTACGCGCCGCCCTGGCCTATTTCAACAAACAGGGTTTCGTCTACACGCTCGATGCCCCGCCGCTTGGCACCGACAGCGTGGACGATTTCCTGTTCAACACCAAACAGGGATTCTGCGAACACTATGCTTCTTCATTCGTCTTCCTGATGCGCGCGGCAAACATCCCGGCGCGCGTGGTCACCGGCTATCTGGGCGGCGAATACAACGATGTCGGCAACTATTACATCGTGCGCCAATCGGATGCACATGCCTGGGCGGAAGTATGGTTGGCAGGGCAAGGGTGGGTGCGCATCGACCCGACCGGCGCGATCGCCCCTGATCGGGTGGAACGCGGTTTATCTGCCGCCCTGTCGGATAACACCGCCCTGCCGTTCATGGAGCGTAACCCGCCGCAGTGGCTGCGCAACCTGCGTTTCAATCTGGATGCGATCGCCAACCAGTGGAACCAGTGGGTACTCGGTTACGACAGCGAGCGCCAATTCGCTTTCCTGACCCGGCTCGGCATGGAATCCATCACCTGGCAAAAACTGGCGCTCAACATGTCGGCCGGTCTCGGGCTGGTGATCGGCCTGTTCGCGCTGTTCATGTTGCGCCACCTGTTCGCCCGCCAACCGGACAAGGTTCAAGCCGTGTGGCTCAGAGTGTGCCGCAAGCTGGCCAAGGCCGGACTACCGCGTGCCCCACATGAAGGCGCCCGCGACTACGCTGCCCGGATCGCTGCCGCCCGTCCGGAACTGGCCGACGCTTTCCGTGATCTTGCGGCGCGCTACACCGCGTTACGCTATGGGGTGCCCGACGACGAAGACGCCCAGCGCGAATTCATGCAACGCGCCTCGGCCCTGAAAATCTGACAGGGTATAATCCGCGTCATTCAAACCGGACTCAACCGATATGCTCATCACCCGCCGCCTGGAATTCGATGCCGGCCATCGCATCCCCAACCACAATAGCCAGTGCAAACACCTGCACGGCCATCGCTATGCGATCGAGATCACGCTGTCCGGAGATATCATCACCGACGAAGGACTATCCGAGCAGGGTATGGTGATGGATTTCTCGGATGTCAAAAACATCGCCAAGGAAAAGCTGGTGGACGTATGGGATCATGCCTTCCTGGTCTATCGCCGGGACAAAACGGTATGCGACTTCCTGTCGACCCTACCGGATCACAAGACCGTCATCCTCGACGTCGTGCCGACTGCGGAAAATCTCGCCCAGGCCGCCTTCGACATCCTGGCGTCCGCCTACCAGGATACCTTTGGCAATCATCTGCGTCTCGAAAAAGTGCGGCTGTATGAAACACCCAACAACTGGGCGGACTGCATCAGAGGCTAACCTGATCTTTGCCGACACTTGGTTGATGGCACCAGTCTTGAATACTAGCAAGGATGAGAGTCAACCGTGAGTTCGAATCTCACCGCTCGACACAAATGTTAACAATATATATGTGCAGCATTGAACGGCCAGGCTGTAGAATCGCATCATCTCGAAGCGATCAAAGGTTCCGTTCACGTATGAAACTTTATCGTACCTGACTGGTCTTATTCGCATAATTGAATTATTAGCACCACATTAAGGAGGCTACACATGGAACAACAATTTATACCAGCAACGCAAATCGGCGCAGTCGCATCCGGACAAAACAAGGTTTTGCGCAATACTTACATGATGCTGTCGCTGACCATGATCCCGACCGTCCTGGGCGCGTTCGTCGGCATGTCGATGAGTTTCGCCTTCATGGCACAAAGCCCGATCATGGCCACCCTGTTGATGTTCGGCGCGATGATGGGCATGATGTTCGCCGTTACCGCACTGCGCAACAGCATCTGGGGTGTCGTCGCTCTGCTCGGCTTCACCTTCGTGGCCGGCGTGTTCCTTGGCCCGATCCTGCAAGTGGCACTGCACCTGAAAAATGGCGCGCAACTGATCGGCATGGCCGCCGGCGGCACCGGTATCATCTTCTTCAGCCTGGCTACACTGGCTACCGTCACCAAGAAGGATTTCAGCTTCATGGGCAAGTTCCTGTTCATCGGGCTGATCCTGCTGATCGTCGCTTCTTTCGCCAACATGTTCTTCCATGTTCCGGCGTTGTCGCTGACCATCTCCGCGATCGCCGTGCTGATCTTCTCGGCCTACATCCTGTTCGATGTCAGCCGCATCGTAAATGGCGGCGAAACCAATTATGTGATGGCAACGCTGGGATTGTTCCTGAGCATCTACAACCTGTTCATCAATCTGTTGAGCCTGCTGATGGCATTCAGCGGCGAACGCGACTAACCGGCATTGGCAACAGCAAAAAGGCGACCTTCGGGTCGCCTTTTTTACGCCTGCTGTTCAAGCAGGTGACTATCGACCGGCCTCAATGATTCCCCGGCTTGCGCTGCTCCGGGCGCAGATGCGACCCCAGCAGCGCTTCAGCCCGGTCACCGTCAACCGGATTACCACCGGCATCTACCAGCGGTTGGTTGTAATCGTTCCAGCCACGCACACCGGTCTTGAGTGATACGACACCGGTGTAGCCCATCTGCTGCATCACGTCCGCGACCAGCGCGGAACGATAGCCGGAACGGCACATCACCACGATCTCCAGTTCGCGACCGGCCGCCAGCAATGGCAAGGTCTCGTCAAAATCCCATTCGCAGGTCTGCTCCAGAATGCCGCGTGGCACATTGATCGCACCGGGGATATGCAAAATTGCGAACTCTGCCGTCTCGCGCACATCAAGCAGGACAAGCTCCTTGCCGGCGGCCAGCAGTTTGCTCAGGTCCCAGGGTTGGATCTCCTTCACGCGTGTGAGCGCATCGGCGACCAGCTCAGCGTAGCGTTTCATGCGGATTCACTCCCTAAATAATGCGCGCTTTCACAAACAAGGCAATGGACTCGACGTGCGAGGTATGCGGAAACATGTTCATTACCCCCGCCGATTCCAACACGTAACCGCGTTGCACCAATTCGGCGGCATCGCGCGCCAGCGTGCCCGGATTGCAGGAGACATAGACAATACGGTGCGGGGAATTTTCACCTTCAATTGACTTCACCAATTCCAGTGCGCCGTCACGCGGCGGGTCGATCAACAACTTGTCGAATCGCCCGAGCTTGTTGTAATCATCCGGCGTTATCGCAAACAGGTTCATCGCGGCAAATTCGGTATTGCCGGCCAAGCCGTTCAATTCGGCATTTTGTCTGGCGCGCGCCACCAGAGTCTCGCTGCCCTCGATACCCAGAACCTGCGCACCGCTGCGCGCGATCGGCAGCGTAAAGTTACCCAGGCCGCAGAAAAAATCGGCAATGCGTTCGCCCGGTTGCGGGTCGAGCAACCGCATCGCGCGGCTGATCATCACGCGGTTCAACGCGCTGTTCACCTGGGTGAATTCGCTCGGCGCGAACGGCATCGTGATACCGAACTCGGGCAGGCTGTAGCTGAGCGGCGGCGCATCAAGCGGGTGGAACGGCGCGATGGTGTCATAGCCTTTGGTTTGCAGCCAGAACTGGATACCGTGCCGCTCGGCAAAGGTGCGCAGCGCACTTTCGTCTTCGCTGCTGGGTGTTTCCATCACGCGCAATACCAGCACATCGACATGCTCTCCCACCGCCACTTCGATTTGCGGCACGCGATCGCGGATCGACAGGCCGCCGATCAGTTCGGCCAGCAACGGCAACAGTTTGGCGATCTTCGGCACCAGTATCTCGCAATGCTGCATGTCGGCGACAAAACTGCTGCGCTTCTCGTGAAAGCCAACCAGCGTCTTGCCCTTTTTGATCACGTGCCTGACCGATAGCCGCGCACGCTCACGATAACCCCAGGCTTGTCCGTAGATCGGGCGCAATATGTTCTCCGCCCTGACCTTGCCGATGTGCCATAGGCTGTCCTCGAGGATGCGCTGTTTGACCGCGACCTGTGCCCTTGCGTCCAGATGCTGCATCGAACAGCCACCGCACACACCAAAATGCGCACATCTGGGCTGCACGCGCATCGGTGATGACTTGTGTATCTGTGTGATCTGGGCCAGCTCGAACGAGGGTTTCTTGCGATAGGAAGAATAGCTGACCGTCTCACCGGTCAACGCGCCCTCGATGAAGATCACCTTGCCATCGTTACGCGCGACGCCGCGTCCTTCCTGGTCGAGTGATTCGATGATGACGGAGTTTTGCTGCATTTTGTTTTCAGGCATAAAGGAAACTTTCATCACACGTAGGAGCGGGCCATGCCCGCGATTGCCATTCTGAGATTCGCGGGCATGACCCGCTCCTACAGGGGGATTATTTTGTGACCGGCCAGGCAACCAGGAATTCGCGCCAGTGCGGCTGGTCGAGCTTGGCCAGTTCTGCGCGCACCAGATCGCATTCCTTCTGGTAACGCGCGCGTGTCAACACTCCGCGCATCAACTGGAAACGCGCGAAAACCAGATATGTGTTCGCCACATCGGTCTCGCAATAGTTGCGTATCTCTTCCAGCTTGCCCTGCTGATACGCCTCCCAAACTTTGCTGCCGTCCATACCCAACTTGCCCGGAAAGCCGATCAGCTTGGCCAACTCATCCAGCGGCGCGTTGGCGCGTCCGCCATACATCGCCAGCAGATCCATCAGGTCGAGGTGACGCATGTGATAACGGCTGATGTAATTGTTCCACTTGAACTCCCGGTCATCCTCGCCCATGTCCCAGTAGCGAGGACACTGCACACCGTGGATCAGCCCGCGATAATGCAGTACCGGCAGATCGAAGCCGCTGCCGTTCCACGACACGATCTGCGGGGTATATTTTTCGATGCCATCGAAGAAGCGCTGGATGATGCTACCCTCATCTTCATCGACTCCACCCAGCGACCAGACCTTGAAGTTATCCCCTTCGCGCAACGCGCAGGAGATCGCCACGACGCGCTGCAGGTGATGCGGCATGAAGTCGCTGCCGGTCTTCTGGCGGCGCAGCTGAAAAGCCATCTCGGCCACTTCCGCATCGCTGACACGCGCATCCAGCTCGTGCAGGGTACGCAACCCGGCGATGTCGGGTATGGTTTCGATGTCAAAGACAAGCGTGGGGTTCATGGAATGATTGCCGGCAAGATTTCATAAAAGCGAATTGTTGCACAAACAGTCCCGGCATGTGCACAGACTGCAGGTCCGCGCAGCTCGCGAACATCATGTGCAGGTTAACCGGCGGCTTTAACGTCTCCATGCAAAACCCCCGGGTCTTCCCGGGGGTTCAGTGATGGAAACGCCAGCTTATCCGCTTTTCCTAGGCGTAGTTCTTTGCCACGAAATCCCAGTTCACCAGATGGTTCATGAAGGTCTCGACGAACTTCGGGCGCATGTTGCGATAGTCGATGTAATAGGCGTGCTCCCATACGTCCACGCACAGCAATGGTTTATCGGCGGTGGTCAACGGCGTACCGGCCGCGCCCATGTTGACGATGTCCAGACTGCTATCGGTTTTCTTGACCAGCCAGGTCCAGCCGGAACCGAAGTTGCCCACCGCGGAGGCCTGGAATGCTTTCTTGAAATCATCCAGGCTGCCCCACTTCTTGTTGATCGCGTCGGCCAGCTTGCCGCTTGGTGCACCGCCGCCGCCTGGCTTCATGCAGTTCCAGAAAAAAGTGTGGTTCGATACTTGCGCGGCATTGTTATAGATGCCGCCAGCGGGGGCTTTTTTGATGATCGCTACCAGATCGAGGCTCTCATACTCGGTGCCCTTGATCAGATTGTTCAGGTTGGTCACATAAGCCTGGTGATGTTTGGCGTAATGATATTCGAAGGTTTCCTTGGACATGTGCGGTTGCAGCGCGTCCATGGCAAAGGGCAATGCGGGCAATGTGTGTTCCATGATCTGTTCTCCTTGAGATTGGTAAGCCGGGGATTGATGAGTCGGGCGAACGCTGATTCTAGCCAATCGCACGATGACAATCAATGATCGACAGGGTTTGTCGTTGCCGGAACCCTGACTTGACGAAGGCCTCGGACAACAAATATGCCACGTAATACAACGACGAAGCTTTGATACACGCAATTGAAGAATCGCCCTATAACCCTTTGGCATATCCGGTCATGAAAGAACTCCAACCTCGTTCGCTCCGGGCAGCAGGTATGCGACAATCCTGCCACTCATATCAGGGCGCTCATTTTGTTCCTGCGCAACCGCATATTTTTTCTGTTGGCTCTTACCGCCAGCCTGGCAGGTGTATCACTGGCCGCCGCGGAACAAAAATTCCCCGATGTCGTTTCCGTACAGGTCCGCTCAGGTCAGAGTGGAACATTCGATTTCGATGTCACCCTGTCTTCGCCGTACGATTCCGCACAGCGCTACGCAGATGGTTTTCGTGTCTCCGCAGAAGATGGCACAGTCTATGGGGAACGCAAGCTGTGGCACGATCACTCTAGCGAACAACCGTTTACAAGAGACCTGTACGGTGTGATGATTCCGCCGGATATCGGGACGGTGACCGTTCAGGCGCGGGATCAACAATATGGCTATGGCGGCAAGGCAGCTGAAGTCCCATTACCCGGACGGCACAAGTCGCCTTGACAGGCTGTCGTGTTCCCGCCCCGTTTTCAACCGTTTCCGGCTCTGCCTGCGGTGTGCCGGATGAAGGTAAGTTGGCCAGGCGTCAGGAGGAAGCATATGGCAATCACACTTGCGTTTGATGTATATGGAACCCTGATCGATACACATGGCGTCCGTGTTGTACTGGAAAAACATGTTGGCGATCAAGCTGCGGAATTCTCCCGCGCCTGGCGCGACAAGCAGTTGGAATACTCATTCCGGCGCGGCCTGATGCAGAATTATGAGAACTTCGCAGTTTGCACCAGCAACGCGTTCGATTACACCTGCGCATATTTCAACACCCTGCTGAGCCGTGAGGTCAAAGAAGAACTATTGGACGCATATCGGTTATTGCCGGCATTCGCTGACGTGGCGGAAGGCTTGGCACGGGCAAAGCAGGCCGACTTCAGAATGTACGCTTTCTCGAACGGCAGTGCCGATGCGATGGAGACGCTACTGAACCATGCAGGCATCCGGGACTACTTTATCGGCGTGGTGAGTGTCGACGAGATCAAGTCGTTCAAACCCAATCCCGGCGTCTATTGCCATTTCTTGCGCAGGACCGGCGCTACGGGGGCCGATGCCTGGCTGGTATCCAGCAATCCGTTCGATGTGATCGGTGCGGTCTCTTCCGGAATGCGCGCTGCCTGGGTCAAGCGTTCGCCCGATGCGATATTCGACCCTTGGGGTATCGAGCCAACACTGACCGTCAATAGTCTTTTGCCTCTGGCTGAACGGGTCAAGCAGGCATCCGCAATATCACAAGTCGCGACACAGAATTCCATCCTTGATTCGGACCTCAAGCATTGACCATCCGGCCGATGAAACAAGTGTGATAATCAGTATTTCAATAGCGAAATAAATCTTGCCGCGTATGACTATTATCAATTGCAAATAATGGACGCAGAAAACACACATCAGGTATTCGAATGGCTGTGGACTTCCGGACAACTTTCCGAGAAGGACATCGCGCGTCTGCCCGCGCTCGGCATAGAGGCAGTCATCAACCTTGCGCTCCCGACTTCGTCGAATGCCTTAAGCGGGGAGGCCGAGTATGTCACCAGGGAAGGAATCGCCTACATTCAGATCCCAGTAGAGTGGGAGCAACCGGAGCTTGACCAGTTGACGCAGTTCTTTGGCACCCTCAAGGCATTTTCGGGCCGAAAGATCTGGGTGCATTGCGCAAGAAACATGCGGGTATCCGCGTTCATCTATCTCTATCGGAGATTGTGCCTTGCAGAAAGCGATGTGGTTTCCTTGCACCCCATGCAGGCGATCTGGGTACCAAACGAAACATGGCAAGCCTTTATACGCGATGCATTGAGCGCATACTCGAATCCGGCAACTACGCCGGATCACATCCGGTCGCGCATGCCCTGATTTCATTACACCAAATAACGAAGGAGTAAACCATGAGCAGTGATAAATACACAGCCGGAATGAAAGTCAGAAGAGAAGTGCTTGGCGATACGCATGTCGACAAGGCGATTTCCGGCGCGACCGCGTTTACCAAGCCTTTCCAGGACATGGTGACTGAAAATTGCTGGGGTGAAATATGGACACGCGATGTCTTGCCCAAGCAAACACGCAGCCTGATCACCATCGCCACCCTTGCAGCGCTCAAGGCACCGATGGAGCTGAAGGGGCATGTCCTTGGCGCATTACGCAACGGCTGTAGCGTCGAGGAGATCCGGGAAGTCCTGCTTCAATCGACAGTTTATTGCGGCGTGCCGGCAGGCGTGGAGGCATTCAGGGCGGCAAAAGATGTGATTGAAGATTGGCAAAGTGATGCCGGACTATAGAAAGCGATCGAGTCCGGCAAGATTTATCTTCCCTGCTTCAACGATGCCTCGAATTGTTCAATCGGCACAGGTTTGCCGAGCAGATATCCCTGGTAATGATGACATCCGTAGAACGAGAGGATTTCATGTTGCGCCACTGTCTCGACTCCTTCGGCAATGACATCCAGTTTCAGCCCGCGCGCCATGGCAATGATGGTTTGCACGATCGAGTTGGCGCCGTCGACTATGCCCAGATCCCTGACGAACGACATGTCGATCTTGAGCTGATCCAGCGGGAGCCGCTTCAGGTACTGCAGGGATGAATAGCCGGTGCCAAAGTCATCCATCGAGAACTGGATGCCGACATCATTCAACTTGTTCATGATCGCAATGATTTGCTCGACGTCCTCCACCAGCATGCTTTCTGTCAGTTCCAGCTTGAGCCGGCTCGGGCCGATGTCGTGACGCTGCACGGCAGCCTGCACCTGTGCCACAAAATCTGCCTGGTGGAATTGCCGGGCACTGACGTTCACGGCCAGGATCAGATCACGGGTAAGCGCATCCTGTTCCCATGACTTGATTTGGGCACAGGCCGTTTCCAGCACCCAGGCACCGATCGGTATGATCAGCCCGGTGTCTTCCGCCAGCGGAATGAAGTGTGCGGGCGATATCATGCCGCGCAGGGGGTGTCTCCAGCGGATCAACACCTCTGCACCCACTGGCCGGTTCAGGATATCCATCTGGACCTGGTAATGAAGTTCGAATTCCCGGTTCTCAAGCGCCTTGCGCAATTCACCTTCCATCGAGAAGCGGCTGGTGATGCTTGCCTGCATTTCAGGGTCGAAGAAGCGTAGCGTGTTGCGACCCGCTTTTTTGGATTGATACATGGCAATGTCCGCCTGTTTCATCAGCTCATCGACCGCTTGTTGGTTGCCGGCAAACAAAGTGACTCCAATACTGGCCGTGTTGCGGTGTTCATGCATGTGCAGTTGGTAGGGCATGTTGATCGCCGCGAGAATTTTTTCGCCGATGACTTCGGTCTGTGCCGCCGCCTCGTCGAGTACTGCACTAAGGTTCTCCAGCATCACCACGAACTCGTCACCGCCCAGACGGGACACCGTGTCGTCGTCGCGCACACAGGACAGCAGGCGTTGCGCGACCTGTTTCAGCAGCAAATCACCAATGCCGTGGCCAAGCGTGTCGTTGAGGGATTTGAAATTATCCAGGTCGATGAACAGCAGGGCGCCTGTTCTGCCGATGCGTCCACTGGATATCATTGCATGGTGGAGCCGATCCATCAACAACCGCCGGTTAGGCAGGAGAGTGAGGCTGTCATAAAACGCCAGCTTCCTCATCTCCGCTTCCACTAACTTGCCTGCGGTGATGTCTTGTATCGTGCCACGCAATTTCAGAGGAAAGCCCTGGGCGTTGAATTCCAGCTTTCCTAATCCATGAACCCAACGCACCGTCTGGTCGTTGTGCCGGACAACACGGTATTCCTTATTAAACGGTTTACTTTCCTTCAGGACTTCGTTTTTAAAATAATTGTCCATCATCATCCGGTCGTCGGGATGAATCAGAGCCCCCCACCCATCCACAGAGCGTATGTATGTTTTGTCTATTCCGAGCAGCTTATCAAGCACATCCGTGCTTTCCCAAATCCCCGTGCTGATATCCAGGATATAACTGCCCAGGGCTGCAATGGCCTGCGATTCCCTGAGGGCTTCTTCGCTTGCTCTCAAGGTTTCCTCGTGTGCCACAGCATCAAGGCGCAGCACGATGATTTCCGATATGCTCTGGTTGGCATTGCGTATGGTCATGATCATAAAACCAAGATACAACATGCCAGCCATGCCCATAGACGCATACAAACCATCATCCATAATCAGCAGGTGGATGATGATTGGCAGTAGCGCCAACAGGGAAAATCCAATAGCGCAAACGAGGTCGCCTGCATAAGAAACCACCCCGCCAGCCGTCAATCCTGCCAGCATTAAAATCAAAAACATCTGATGTTGTGGATCGTTAGCGGGGAAAAACAGAAACCCGGCGGAACCCCAAACTGCTCCGGCAACCAGAACGCCCAAACGAAACTTCGCCAGCCGTGCACGAGCAGTGGAATTGTCGTCAACTGGTGATCGTTGATATGCAATGACGAGGATTGCCCGGGAAAGGGTGACCAGCAGAACAAGTAAAAGCCAGGCAAGAACTACGGTTGAAGCGATCACTTTGCTTTGCACATAGGCAAGCAACGCAGCGAGCAGCGCGCTGACAATCATTGAAGTACTGCTTGCAGATAACATCTGCTGAAGTTGCAAGGGTCGTGTTGCTGTCTTATTGTCCGGGCTGCTCATAACGTGTGTTTCAGGGGCATTCACTTCTTGTTGATATTATGAAAAACAATATTTCGGTGTTATTTGAATTATGCCATCAAGCTGATCACAGGCTTGGAAAATCATTCAAAGAATGATTATCAGCAATTTTTTTTCATTTCTGTGACATCTCCAGGAACGGCTCTGGCTAAATGGCCAGGTTATATACCGTGAAGATTCCCGGTTGATTCACGGTATGGTTGAATCCAAATCAAACCTCGCTCAACACGCCGCCGGCAAACACCAGTGCACAGCGAACTTTCTTGTCCGCATACACTGATTGCATGGCGTTGCGGTATTCCGCCATCTGCGCACGGTACGGTGCGGGATCGGCTGCTTCTCCGGTCTTGTAATCCAGTATCCATACCTCGTCGTCGAACTCCACCAGACGATCCATGCGCTTCAACTCGCCGCGCGCATTGATGTAGGGCATTTCGTTACTTGCGTTGCGATAGTGCCTCGGGTCAAAGAAACGCTGCAATGATGGATTATCAAGCATGGCAAACGCCTGTCGCCAAAGCTCGTCCATCTCCCCGGCCGGAATGCAGCACTGTGCCTGAAGCACACCCTTGTCGGCGGCAGCATTGGGCGGCGTCATCTGTTGCAACAACGCGTGCAACCAGATGCCGCGCTGTTGCTCTGCCGTGATGCGTGCAATATATTTTCCGGTTGGGATCGGGTGTTGCAAGGCAGCCTCAACTTCAACCTGCGGATTTTTCTGTTTCGCCGCAACACTGCCCTGTATGACCCGCAACGGATTGGCAGTCTGTTCCACAACATGTGCTATCCGCCCATACCATGATGTTTCTGCGAGTTCACCGTTGCCGCTGACCAGCAGTGACTGTTTGGCGCGCGTCATCGCGACATACAGCAGATTCATCTCTTCGCGCAGCGCGTAAGCCTGGTCTGCCTCGAAGTAAGGCGCGCGTTTTGCGCCGCGCCCGCGCTTGTCGCTGAACAGCGAGAAATGTGCCGGGCGCGGTGCATTGGGCTGCCAGTCGAGCAATACACTATAGCTATCGGTTTTGCTCTGCGTGTCGTTGGCGTCCAGCAGCCACACGATGGGCGCTTCCAGCCCCTTGGCCTCATGAACGGTATAGATGCGTAACGCGTTGCCGACTTCACCCACCCTGCCCTCGTCCGGCGATTCGTTTTCTGCCGCGCGCAGTTCGCGCAATTCGGCAAGGAAGCGCGGCAGACTGGGATAGCGTCCGGCATCCACGTTAAGTGCGATCTCCATGAAAGCCTGCAGGTTGGCGCGCACGGTTTCATGCAGCTCGGCAGGCAGCGCCGCCGCATAACGGTCGAGCAGGTCGCCCTCGAAGTAGATGCGGTCGAGCAGGTCGTGCACCGGTAGCTTGTCCGCCTGGGGCAGCCAGCCGTTCAGCAAGCGATGGGCGCGGTGCATGGCGGGTGATGGATCGGGTAGTTGTTGCAGAAGTTGCCACCAGCTTTTAGATGCAAGGGGCAAGGTGCGAGGTGCAACTAGATTCTCCCCTTGCTCCTTGTCCCTTGCATCTTGCACCTTGTCTCTTGGTTCTTGTCCCCTATCAGCAATTCGCATCAAATCCTCATCGCTGCAGGAAAAGATCGGCGAGCGCAGCACCTGCGCCAGCTCAAGATCGGCGAATGGGGTGATCAGAAAAGTCAGCAACGCCTGGATGTCTTCCGCTTCCAGTGTGTCGAGCAGGCCACCGCGCCGCGATGTCAGGAACGGGATGTGGCGCGCGCGCAGGGCATGCTCATACACGCGCAAGTGCAGGCGCTTGCGCACCAGCACCATGATGTCGCGGTACTCGGCGCGGCGTATTTTGCTTTCGTCCTGCACGCTCCAGTTCGCGACGATGTCGGCGATTCGGGCGGCAAATTGCTCCGCCTCGATTTCCCGGGCTCCGTTTTGTTCCTCGGCAAGCGGCGTGGTCAGCGGGTTGCGCAAAACCAGTTCCCCGTCATGCAAGGGAGCTGTCGCCAATTTTTCAGTTGTAGCGAGTTGCAGCACTTCGACATGACCGGGCAAGTCCTGATGATGGGCGACATGTTCCACAAAATCATCGAAGCCATCCGGATGTTCGGCAAATACGCCGTTCACCGCGTCCAGCACTGCAGGGGCATTGCGCCGCGTCTCGTTCTGGGTCAGGTGATGCGCGCCGAATTCCTGCTGCAGGAATCCGCGCACCTCGCCGAACAGACGCGCATCTGCGCGGCGGAAACGGTAGATCGACTGCTTGGGATCACCCACCACGAACACGGTGGGCCGCGAATCCACGGCGGCAGATGCGGCAAACCACGATTGCAGTATCTGCCACTGCAACGGGTTGGTGTCCTGGAATTCATCCAGCAGCACATGGCGGTAGCGGCTGTCCAGCTTGTATTGCATGTACTCTGCGCAATCGCCCTGGTTGAGCATGCGGCACACCTGCCATTCCAGGTCGGTGAAATCCATCTGCTGTGACCGCAGCTTCAATTCCTGGTAATGCTCCAGCAGCGCAGCGCCGCAATGCAGCGCGGCCCGGTTCATGCGCAACGCGGCCAGTTCGGTCAATGCATCGCGCACGGCTTGCAGCTTGTCGAACAACACATCGCGTGCGAGCAGGAATGTTTCCGCATTCTGTTTTTTGGTCGGCTTGAAGCTGCGCGGTTCATCGGTCAGGGTGTACAACGAGAGCAACAGAGCCGCATAGCGCTGATGAGCATCGTCCACCTCCCATGCGATCTGTATCTCGTTCGCCTTGTTGCACTGCGTTTCCGTTCCTGTCGCCAGCTCGTGCGTGAATGCCTGCACGGCAGCCTGCAGCGACGCATCGGCACAGGTTTCTGCAATTGGGTCGGAATCGAAATTCACATCGAGTTCATTCTGCAACTGTTCCGTTGCCCAGGCCGCCGCATCATCCCGACCCTGTGTGTACGTCCACCACTCGGCGCGTTTGTACACAAAATTTTCCAGCAGCGCGCGTGTGCTGTACAAACCGTATTCCGCAAACAGCCATTGCATGAACTGTGCAGTATCGCCATCGGGCACGGCGCGCAGACTATCGGCAAACGCCTGCCACGCTTCCTCGCGCAACGCCGAGGTGCGCTCCAGCAATTGCATGCCGACCGGCACGCCGGCATTCAGCGGCGCGCGCTGGATGACCTGCATGAACCAGCCGTGAAAGGTGCTGATGGTGATGGCCGGTTGTGCCAGCAATGCGTCGCGATACAGGCTGCGCGCTTTTGTCATCACCGCATCATCGATCTCATCGACAGCGCGCTCGCGCAGAAACCCCCTGACGACTTCGTCATCCTGAACCGCAAGCAGGTGCAGCCACTCGTGCAATCGTGCCTGCATCTCCTGTGCAGCCTTGCGTGTAAAGGTGATGGCAAGTATCTCGCCGGGCGGCACGCCGGCCAGCAGCAAACGCAGGATACGCGACACCAGCAGCCAGGTCTTGCCGCTGCCGGCGCAGGCTTCGACAACTACACTGTGCCGGGGATCGAGGGCAATACGGTTATCCATCAACCGGTGCTCCAGTCATTCTTGCGGCACAGCCCGCGCATTTCGCAGTAGATACATGCCTCGTCCACACCGTGGGCAGGCAACGCAATGCCTGCGACCATCTGCGCGAACACTGCTTTCAACCGTTCGATGTTGGCATGTGCGAGTTCCGGCACATCCTGCGGTGGCGCAATTGACACCACCCTGTCCTTTTCGATGCTGATGAAAGCAGCCTGGCCGGCCTCGTACACATGCGCATAGCAGGCCAGCTGCACGTCCTCACCCGCCTCTTTGAGCTTGTTGCGCAGCCTGGTCGCATCCATCATCTTGTAGTCGAGCACCCGCACAACACCGTCGGCCTGTGCATCCACGCGATCGATGCGCCCGTGCAGGGCCAGCTCCCCGGTCAACGGCATCTCGTACGGCACTTCGCCATTCCGGTAACGCCAGCCTTCTGCTTCGTTTTTCAGTTGCGCGTCCAGATAGGCGGGAATCGCCTGCTGCCAGCGCAGCAGCCAGGCGCGCGCAAGATAATCGCGTTCCACCGCGGGTGCGAACACCTCGCTGCTGATATGCAGCAATAGCTCGTCCAACTTCGTGCGCGGGTGCTCGAGCAGCACCGGATACTGTTGATGGAAGCGATGCAGGATGTCATGGACCCATTCACCGTAATCGCGTTTCTCGACACCCTCGCGCACCTCGTCCAGTTCGTTGAGGCGCAACATGTGCCGGGCAAAATATTGATAGGGGCAGGCAACCAGGCTGTTATAGCCACTGGCCGAAATCCGGGTCGGGATCAGGTTGCGGGGCACGACAGGCGCTGACATCGCAGACGGCTCCGGCAAGGGAAAATCGCTGATGCGAATCTGCGCACCGTCGAGCATCGTTGCCAATTCCTTGTCAGCCAGATCATCGCCGTAAGCCAGCTGATGCAGCGCGCGCAACATTTCCAGGTACGGACTCAGCAGATTCTTTTCGCCATCCTTGCTGGACTGCCAGGTCGCCAACACGGTGTCATTCATCGCCAGCAGAGCCAACAGATCGTCGCGCTGCCGCGCCAGTTTGTGCTCGCGTGTCGGCAAACCGAGTGTGCCGCGCACCGCATCGTTGAACCAGATGCCCACGTTGTCAGCGCCGGGCAAATGCGCGGCATCGCTGCCCAGCAGCAGGATTGCATCGAATGCACGCCAGCGCGTGGATGCCAGCGACGTGAACAACACCGGACTTTCGATGGACCGGTCGCTGAAAGTATGTTCATCGAGTTGCAGCGCCAGCCAGTGCCGCCATTCGGCCCGGCTGAAACGGGTGTTGTCCGCTGCCAGTTCCTGCCGCCAGGTTTGCAGCGCGTGCAACAATTGTGCGCCGGCCTCGTCCGCAGCCAGTCCTTGCAATACACCAAGGATGGACAGACTTTCATCCAGCGAGTGCAGCCAGCCGCTCAGCGTGTCGGTGTTTTTTCGCAACATCTCCGCGGCCTGGCGCAGTCGCACCAACACCGTCTGAACCTCCGCCTCGCCATGCGCCAGTTCAAGAAACGCATCAAGATGCGAAGCCACCCCGTGTTTGCGCATCAATTGTTCAAGTTGATAGACGGCCTGCTTTCGCTTGCCCGCTTCATGGTCGGCAAAGATGAACGGCGACTTGAGCAAGTCGAGCAGATCCTGATGGTAAAAATCACTTTGCAATGTATCCAGCCAGCGCATCAGCACCGTGCTTGCCGCCAGTGTGGAAAACGTCCAACCGGTCTCATCGCGCACCAGCACGCCGCCGCGCTCCAGCAACGCGCGCACACGGCGCGCCACCAGGCGATCCTGCGCAACCAGCGCAATATTCTGTTTACCCGCCAGCAACCAGCGCCGCACCTGCAGCTCGGCGGCACGCGCTTCCTGTTCCAGGCTGTGCACGCCTAACAAACGCAGACGATGGGATAATGCGGCTTCGGGTTGTTTTCTCAGCAGTGTTGCATCGCTGCGCAAATCGGTACATTCAACATGTTGCAAAGAGCGCGACAGCAGCGCGCTGGCTGGCGTATCGGCCGACATTTTGCGCAGATCAAAAATCGTGACGGGAACGCGCGCGCGGCAGGCTTCCAGAAAGTGTGTTTCCGGTGCCGGCAGATCCGAGGTCAGTAACACATACATCGGCCTGTCCACTTGTTGTGCCAACAGCGCCAGCCGCTGCTGGTAAGCACGCACGCTATCCAATTCTCCGGCCAATTCGCCGCCCGCCGCCATCGCGTACCAAAGTTCATGCACCACACGCGCCTCGAACTGCATCGCTTGTCCGCTGCGCGCCTGGTAAGCCCTGGCAAGCTGTTCAGAAAATTCGCTTGCGGATTCCGGCAGCGCAACATGATGTCGGGTCAGATCGTCCATCAAACCAAGCAATTCGCGCGACAAGCTCCACAGATCCGCATCGGCGAACCAGCGCCGTTCGCGCAATGCCTGATACAGGGCGGCGATGCGCTGCGTGTCTGACTGGACAGGTGCGGTTAGCGGGACGGATTGCGCCCAGTCGCTGAGTGTGACCATCCGCGGCAGCAGCAAAGCGGGCAGATTGGCGGCGGCGCTTAAAGCCTGCGCCAGCGGCTGGGCAACATGGTTGCTGGGCAACAGGACAGTTGCGCCGCGCAGATCGGGGATTTCGTGCGCGTGCTGCGCAAGGATGCTATTTGCTACTTTTTTATAAAAAGCAGAACTCAACGAGGCCCCTGCACAACGTCACGAGCGCAGCTGCGGGTATGAGATGGTGTTGCGCAGCCTCCGGGGCGGGAATACCCGCTCGCGCCCGTTCCCGCAATCGGGCCTTACGGTTAACGTGTCACAGGCGCACAAGGCGAAAAATGACGAGAAGCCGCAATTTACCAAAATCAAATGAGAACTTTGGGCCATTTTTTAACGAAGTATCAGCAAGTGCATTAGTTGTGGGGCGGCCTGTCAGCGTTCGAGGTGACTCAGCTTGTCCTTGACCTTGGCCCACTCATCGGCATCGGCGGGCGGATCGATCTTTTCGACGATGACTTTCCAGGTTTTGGACAATTCGGCGTTCAGCGCGGTGAAATGACGCTGATCCACCGGCAGATCATCCTCGGCATAGATCGCTTCTACCGGACATTCCGCCACACACAGGGTACAATCAATGCACTCCTCCGGATCGATCACCAGAAAATTCGGCCCTGCATGGAAACAATCCACCGGACATACCTCCACACAGTCGGTGTATTTGCATTTGATGCAAGACTCGGAAACAACATAGGTCATGACTGGACTCCAAATTATCAACAACGCGGCATTTTATCAGACTTGTTGGTAATTAATTCACTTCACAGCAACCCGGTTTTTGGGTAGGATACCACTTGATATTCTGCAACTCATCCCCAAATCAGCCCTCTGTTGCATTTCGAATCAACCCTCAACAAGCGAGAAAACAAACCATGAGCGAACATATACATTACGTTTCCGACGCCACCTTCGAAGCCGAAGTCGTGCAGGCTCCTTTGCCCGTGCTGGTGGATTACTGGGCAGAATGGTGCGGCCCATGCCGGATGATCGCGCCTATCCTGGAAGAAGTATCCCAGGAATATGCAGGGCGACTGACGGTGGCCAAGCTGAACGTGGACGAGAACCAGCAGACCCCGGCAAAGTTCGGCATACGCGGTATTCCGACACTGATGTTGTTCAAGAATGGCGACATCGCGGCAACCAAAGTGGGTGCCTTGTCAAAATCCCAATTAACGGCTTTTATTGACAGCCACATTTAATCCGTTTACTGTCACACCCGCAACGCCTCTCCAGCTTCGTCCTTACAGCAACTAAAATATAAAAACGAACATGCCTTAGGCCTTGCGGGTGAACATCCTTCACCCGAACCAATCCCGTTTCACCAAGCATTTCCCATATATCCTTCCAATGACCACTCGCGTATCGCCATGCATTTATCCGACCTGAAAACCAAGCACGTCACTGAACTCGTTGAAATGGCCGCGGCCAATGAGATTGAAAACGCCAACCGAATGCGCAAGCAGGATGTCATGTTCGCCCTGCTGAAAAGCCATGCCAAAAAAGGCGAAAGCATCTTTGGCGACGGCACGCTGGAGATCCTGCCTGACGGCTTCGGCTTCCTGCGTTCGCCCGACACCTCCTATCTGGCGGGACCGGATGACATCTATGTCAGCCCGAGCCAGATACGCCGTTTCAACCTGCACACCGGCGACACCATAGAGGGCGAGATACGCACCCCCAAGGACGGCGAACGCTATGTCGCGCTGGTGAAGGTTGACAAGGTCAACGGCGAACCGCCCGAGAATGCAAAGAACAAGATCCTGTTTGAGAACCTCACCCCGTTATTCCCCACCGTTCCGCTGAAACTTGAGCGCGACATCAAGGCGGAGGAGAACATCACCGGCCGCATCATCGACATCGTCGCGCCGATAGGCAAAGGCCAGCGCGGCCTGCTGGTGGCCTCGCCGAAATCCGGCAAGACCGTGATGCTGCAGCACATCGCGCATTCCATCTCCTCGAACAACCCGGATGCGACCCTGATCGTATTGCTGATCGACGAACGCCCGGAAGAAGTGACCGAGATGACCCGCACCGTGCGCGGCGAAGTGGTCGCATCGACCTTCGACGAACCGGCCAGCCGCCATGTGCAGGTCGCCGAGATGGTGCTGGAAAAGGCCAAGCGCCTGGTCGAGCACAAGAAGGACGTGGTCATCCTGCTCGATTCCATCACCCGCCTGGCGCGCGCCTACAACACCGTGGTTCCCTCTTCCGGCAAGGTATTGACCGGCGGCGTGGATGCCAATGCGCTGCACCGTCCCAAACGCTTCTTCGGCGCTGCGCGCAACATCGAGGAAGGCGGCTCGCTGACCATCATCGCCACCGCGCTGGTCGACACCGGCTCGCGCATGGACGATGTGATCTACGAAGAGTTCAAGGGCACCGGCAACATGGAGATCCATCTTGATCGCCGCATGGCCGAGAAGCGCATCTACCCGGCGATCAACGTGAACCGTTCCGGCACGCGCAAGGAAGAATTGCTGATCAAGCCGGACATCCTGCAAAGGATATGGCTGCTGCGCAAATTGCTCTACCCGATGGACGAGCTGGAAGCGATGGAATTCCTGCTCGACAAGGTCAAGGCGACCAAGAACAACGCGGAGTTCTTCGACTCCATGAAACGCTAAAACCCTATATTTCGTCGCCATGCCCTG
>JBBQNH010000022.1:0-29540 GCA_038329705.1 Burkholderiales bacterium
GGATTCCGGTTACCCAACTGCGCTCACCCCATGCATCGTGCCCAGCACGAGATTCGGTGAGCCGCTTCCCCGCGCGCTCGCCCTCTCACTGGGCGACACTTAAGGAGTAACCACGTGGCAAACGAAAAAGACTTCGTCATCGCTGACATCAAGCTGGCCGATTGGGGCCGCAAAGAAATCAAGATCGCTGAAACCGAAATGCCGGGCCTCATGGCCATTCGCGAAGAGTTCGCGAAGACTCAGCCACTCAAAGGCGCGCGCATCACCGGCTCACTCCACATGACGATTCAAACCGCCGTGTTGATCGAGACGTTGAACGCGCTCGGCGCCGAAGTCCGTTGGGCTTCATGCAACATCTTCTCGACTCAAGATCACGCCGCTGCCGCGATCGCCGCGGGCGGAACGCCAGTCTTCGCCGTCAAAGGCGAGTCGTTGAAGGAATACTGGGACTACACTCATCGCATCTACGAGTGGCCGGACGGCGGCTTCTCCAACATGATTCTCGATGACGGAGGCGACGCGACGTTGCTCCTTCATTTGGGCACGCGCGCTGAGAAGGACCTCACAGTTCTCAACAACCCGACTTCGGAAGAAGAGACGATTCTCTTCGCCTCGATCAAAGAGAAGCTCAAGACTGCGCCAAACTGGTACAGCACGCGCCTTTCGAAAATCAAAGGCGTCACCGAAGAGACCACCACGGGCGTTCATCGCTTGATCCAGATGCACGCGCGCGGCGAACTGAAGTTCCCGGCCATCAACGTGAACGATTCCGTCACCAAGTCCAAGTTCGACAATCTGTACGGTTGCCGCGAATCGCTGGTGGACGGCATCAAACGCGCGACCGACGTGATGATCGCCGGCAAGATCGCCGTGATCGCCGGTTATGGCGACGTGGGCAAAGGATGTGCGCAGGCCATGCGCGCGCTGTCGGCGCAGGTGTGGGTGACAGAGATCGACCCGATCTGTGCGCTGCAGGCCGCGATGGAAGGTTATCGCGTCGTCACCATGGATTACGCGTCTGAACACGGCGATATCTTTGTCACCACCACCGGCAACTACCACGTGATCAGCCATGATCACATGAAGAAGATGAAGAACCAGGCCATCGTTTGCAACATCGGCCATTTTGACAACGAGATCGACGTCGCCTCGCTCAAGCAATACCAGTGGGAGAACATCAAACCGCAAGTGGACCATGTCATTTTTCCAGCAATGAACGGTAAACCCGAAAAACGTATCCTGCTGCTGGCCGAAGGCCGTCTGGTGAATCTGGGTTGCGGTACCGGCCATCCGTCCTACGTGATGTCGTCCAGCTTTGCCAACCAGACCATTGCGCAGATTGAACTATTCACCCGCACCAGTGACTATCCTGTCGGGGTGTACACGTTGCCAAAGCACCTGGATGAAAAGGTTGCGCGTTTGCAGCTGACCACCCTGAATGCGCAACTGAGCACCCTGACCGACCAGCAGGCTGCCTATATCGGCGTGCCCAAGGAAGGTCCTTACAAAACCGACCACTATCGTTATTGATAGTGGAGTGTTGAAGCCGGATCAATATGCCCGCTACCCGTAACGAATTCGTTGACTATGTGGTGGAGCTCATGACAGCCTGGGCTGCCGTGTCGGCGCGCAAAATGTTCGGCGGCCATGGTTTGTACCGCGAAGGTCTGATGTTCGCGCTGATCGTCGGGGATGAGCTGTTCTTCAAGACCGACGCCGACAATCTGGCCCGGTTGGAGCGGGCGGGCAGCCACCCCTTCGTTTATCGGAAGCAGGATAGCACCGTGCAATTGTCATACTGGTCGGCACCGGCGGCCAGCCTTGATTCGCCCGTGGAAATGGCGGAATGGTGCCAATCCGCTTATGGCTCGGCGTTGCGCGGGCAGGCTGCCAAAGTTAAAGTTGCCGGGTCGGGCAAACCTGCAAAAGGAAACAGCAAATGAAATTGCAATTCGAGTTGTTGCTGATCTGGATGCTCAATGCGCTCGCCTTGCTCGCCGTGGCGAACTTCGTGCCCGGTATACACGTGGATGGCTTCGGCGCGGCACTGATCGCGGCGTTCTTCCTGGGATTGGTCAATGCTCTCATCCGCCCGTTGCTGTTGCTGCTCACACTGCCGGTCACGCTGCTTACCCTGGGAATGTTCATCTTTGTCATCAACGGCGCATTGTTCTGGCTGGTGGGATCGGTACTGCGCGGATTCATCGTGGACAGTTTCTGGCATGGTGTACTGGGCGCGGTGCTGTACAGTATCTTTTCCTGGGCGCTGTCTTCGGCTGCGGCACAACTGATGAGCTCACGCAATAAATAAGAACACGACGAGGCAGCTATGACCAGACAACTATTCAGTTTTGAATTCTATCCCCCGCAAACCCCCGAGGGCATGGAGAAGCTTGCTGGCACGCGCAAGCAACTCGCCATGCTCAAACCGGAATTTTTTTCGGTGACGTTCGGCGCGGGCGGTTCCACGCAGGACCGCACGCTGGAAACCATACGGCAGATCAAGGCGGACGGCTATAACGCCGCCCCGCACCTGTCCTGTGTAGGTTCCACGCGCGCGAATATCAGTGCCATGCTGAGCACCTACAAGGATATGGGCATCAGGCGCATCGTCGCGCTGCGCGGCGACCTGCCTTCCGGCATGCACAGCATCGGCGAGTTTCACTATGCCAACGAGTTGGTGTCGTTCATCCGCGCACAGACCGGCGAGCACTTTCACATCGAGGTGGCGGCCTATCCGGAGTTTCATCCCCAGGCCAGATCGGCGCACGACGACATCCTTAACTTCAAGCGCAAGGTCGCTGCCGGTGCGGATTCCGCCATCACCCAGTATTTCTATAACGCGGACGGCTACTTCCGTTTTGTCGATGAGTGCCGCAGGCTGGGTGTGACCGTACCCATCGTGCCCGGCATCATGCCCATCGTGAAGTTCGCGCAACTGGCGCGCTTCTCGGATGCCTGCGGTGCGGAGATCCCGCGCTGGATGCGCAAGACACTGGAAGGTTACGGGGATGACACCGAATCGGTGCAGTCTTTCGGTCTCGATGTCGTCGCGCAACTGTGCGAAAAGCTGCTGGCTGGTGGCGCGCCGGGCCTGCATTTCTACACGCTGAACCATGCCGGGCCGTCGCTGGAAATCTGGAAGCGCCTGGGATTGAAGTGAACATGATGCGCGCAGTAATTATTCCTTCCCCATTCAGGGGGAAGGTTAGGATGGGGGTGATATCGTTGATCCAGACTTCTACCCCCTCCCTAACCCACCCCCTGATAAGGGGAGGGGACTTGGTTTTTTGTAAATTTTGATACCAATGAAATCACCCGAACTTCTTTTGCCTGCCGGCACGCTGGACAAGATGCGCAGCGCCTATGCGTTCGGCGCGGACGCAGTGTATGCCGGGCAGCCGCGTTATTCCCTGCGCGCGCGCAACAATGAGTTCCAGCTTGAAGAGTTGCAGACCGGTATCGCGGAAGCGCATGCGCTGGGCAAGAAACTGTTCGTCGCGAGTAACCTGATGCCGCACAACGCCAAGGTGAAGACCTACATGGCCGACATGGAACCGGTCATTGCGATGCGACCGGATGCGCTGATCATGGCCGATCCCGGCCTGATCGCGATGGTGCGCGAGCGTTGGCCGGAAGTGGACATCCATCTTTCGGTGCAGGCCAATACCGTCAATTATGCTGCGGTGAAATTCTGGCAATCGCTTGGGCTGAACCGCGTGATCCTGTCGCGCGAACTGTCACTGGACGAGATCGAGGAGATACGCCAGCAGTGCCCGGACATGGAACTGGAAGTATTCGTGCACGGCGCGCTGTGCATCGCTTATTCCGGGCGCTGCCTGCTGTCCGGCTACTTCAACCACCGCGATGCCAACCAGGGTACCTGCACCAACTCCTGCCGCTGGGATTACAAAGTGGAAAATGCCGAAGAGAACGGCACCGGCGACATTCAGAAAATCGATTTTGATTTTGACAAAGCACTGAGCAATTCCGCGCTGTCCGATTGCGGAGACCAGCCACGTCACCCGATGGCTGACCGTGTATACGTCATCTCGCGCCAGGATCATCCGGGTGAACTGATGCCAGTCTTGGAGGACGAACACGGCACCTACATCATGAACTCGAAAGACCTGCGTGCAGTGGAACACGTAGAGCGCCTGGCGAAGATCGGCATCGATTCGCTGAAGGTCGAAGGTCGCACCAAATCCATCTACTATGTGGCGCGCACCGCACAGGTCTACCGCCAGGCCATCGACGATGCGGTGGCGGGCAGACCGTTCAACTACGGCTTGCTCGGTGCGCTGGATGCGCTGGCGAACCGCGGCTATACCGATGGTTTCTACGAACGCCACCATACCCATGAACAGCAAAACTATATGCGCGGCCACTCGGAGAATTCCCGCCAGCAATATGTCGGTGACATCGTGAATTGCGAAAATGGCATGGCCGAGATCGACGTGAAGAATAAATTCAGCGTCGGCGACCGGCTCGAGATCGTACATCCCTCCGGCAACCGTATCATCGACCTCGCCGAGATGCACAGTCTTAAAGGCGAGGCGCTCAGCGTTGCGCCCGGCAGCGGGCACCATGTGCGTATCCCGCTGCAGGGTGAGTTGTCCAAAGGGATGGTTGCGAGATTTTTATAAACCCCCCAGACAATCCTTGAACCGTTCGCCCTGAGCTCGTCGAAGGGTGAACAGCAACGGAGCGCAAAGTTATAAGCTTTTGGATTTACATTCTGCGCTGCGCCGATAGCTCATATTACACCGGACATACTGACAATCTCGAACAGCGAATTGGTGAACACCTAAGTGGCCGGTGCGGTGGATATACCGCTAGTAGATTGCCTGTCGAGTTGGTGTTCAGCCAAGAATGCGCTACCCGTGAAGAAGCCTTGGCAGCTGAACGGCAAATCAAGGGTTGGAGTTGTAAGAAGAAAGAGGCGATGATACGTGGCGATTGGGCAGAAGTATCACGTTTGGCGAAGGGACGATGAAAAGTAGCGCGTCCGCTCATCCTTCGACAGGCTCAGGACGAACGGGGGACGGTCAGCGAGCAACCATAGGCCGTTCGTGGTGAGCTTGTCGAACCATCTGGCCTATTGGGCGATCACCATAGATTTGTCATTTTACGATCAACAAAGTCTCGAGATAATCCAATTTTGACAATTAACTAAAATCAAACGCCATGATCTTCTCCAACCTCGCCAACGTCGGTCGCTATAGCAAGCTGCATCCGCTGTTCTTTCGCGCCTTCGAATACATCCGCCATACTGATTTGCGCGCACTTGCGCCGGGGCGTCACGACATCGTCGGCGACGAGTTATTCGTCATCGTCGAACATGTGCCGGGGCGCACGCGAGCCGAGGCCAAGCTGGAATGCCACCGCCGTTACATCGATATTCAGTTTGTACTGGAAGGCTTGGAGGAGATGGGCTGGAAGTCACTGCCCGATTGCCGCAAGCCGTTGGGCGAATACAGCGGTGAGCGGGATATCCGGTTCTTCGACGATGAACCCGCGACGTGGATTGCCACGCCGCCGGATCATTTCTGCATCTTCTTTCCCGAGGATACGCATGCACCGCTGGTCAGCGGGGGTGATATTCGCAAAGTGGTGTTCAAGATCGCGGTGGGCGGCGGGGAATAAATTCCCGCAACCGAAACAGCCGCGATCCCGTCGTGCAACAGATTGATGTTCTGATGTATTAGAACGAGATCCTCACGCCCAGAAAGGGACCTTCGTCGAGCGTGGCATTGGGTTTGTTATCAAGGTTGAACTGGACGTTGCGGTAACCGAGATAAGCGACCGCCGAAGGGATCACTTCGAATTCCAGCCGGACGTTGGTTTCAATAAAACGGTTGGCATCGCCGAAGGTGACGATGTTCGGTGACGCATATATCTCCCCAACCAGGCCCATGCGACGGATCGTGGGTGGTGAATAACGTACCATTGCGCCCAGCGCAAGCGCCGATGCATCACTGGCCGCGGGGCTTTTGTCTTTTACCCGGGCAAGCACGCCCTTGATACCGACACCGACAGAAAACCCCGGCGCATTGTTGCCCAATTCGTCTTTGACCAACAGGCCGATATCCCCCATGACGTTGCTCCTGCCGGCGTAAAGGACGCCCATATGGAATTCTGTCTTGCCAAGCGGGTCGTGACCGAACGAGGATTTGTACTGCATTTGGACACTGCTGTCGCGCAGGTTGATGTCTACTGTATCGGCAAGGGCGGTGGTACTTAATGCTAATAACGAAAGGGTAACTAAACTGCGCAATGACATAACTTCACTCCTTAAGGTGGCAGATGCAGGGTTCGAATGTATTTTCCGGATCGGAATCGAATCGTTTACAGGGGTTGCGACTGAATATTCCGATTTGATGCGTGCAAGCATATCACAGTCATTTCGATCACGAACAGGCCGGCAATGCCTGTTGACAGGTGTTTTGCGGCCAAGCGTCGTGAATTGACCGGGATTTTTGGCAGGTTCCACGGGTCTTTGTTTGTATTGTTGAATGGGTTTACATCGGTCAAAGGTCGGGATCAAATGCGGTATCGCCTTCGGCGACCCTGCTTCCCGGCTGAATATTCCTGAAATCGAACAGTTCGCCATCAAGCAGATGTGAAGGCTTGACGTTCTGCATCGCGGTGAAGATGGTCTGGCTGCGCCCGGGATATTCATGCTCCCACGCGGCGAGCATCGCCTTGATGTTCTGGCGCTGCAGGTTCTCCTGCGCGCCGCACAGGTTGCACGGGATGATGGGGAATTCCATGCCGCGCGCATAGCGGGCGATGTCTTTCTCTGCGCAATAAGCCAGCGGGCGGATCACGATGTGGTCGCCCTTGTCGGTGACCAGTTTGGGCGGCATGGCCTTGAGCTTGCCGCCGAAGAACATGTTCAGGAACAGCGTTTCGATCATGTCATCGCGGTGGTGTCCCAGCGCGATCTTGTTCGCGCCGAGCTCACCCGCCACGCGGTAGATGATGCCGCGCCGCAGCCGCGAACACAGCGAGCAGGTGGTCTTGCCCTCGGGGATCTTTTCCTTGACGATCGAATAGGTGTCCTGGGTCTCGATGTGGTATTCCACACCCAGTTGCTTCAGATAATTAGGCAAAATTTCTGCGGGAAATCCCGGCTGTTTCTGGTCGAGGTTCATCGCGACGATACGAAAGTCGATCGGTGCGCGCTTGCGCAGGGTGAGCAGAATATCCAGCAGTGTGTAGGAATCCTTGCCGCCGGACAGGCACACCATCACGCTGTCGCCCTCCTCGATCATGTTGAAATCGGCGATCGCCCGGCCGACATGATGTTCCAGCCGCCCCTTGAGACGGTTGAAGTTGGTCGAGTGCTTCTCGAAGTGTATGGGTTGTGTGAGGTCGTTCATTTTCGGATCAATTTGAAAAACAGTTTGCCACAGAGATCACAGAGAAAAACAATGCGCGGAACTTGCATCATCCCTTTGCCCTTTGTGATCTCTGTGGCTTGAGTTTGAATTTTGATTCACAAGTTGACACTGCGTCCGCCGTCCACCGAGATGATCTGCCCGGTGATGTAAGGTGCATCCGCAATCAGGAATTGTACCGTACGCGCGATGTCATCCGGTTCGCCCTCGCGTTTGAGCAGGGTATGCGCGACGATCTTGCGGCGCTGTTCCTCGTCCATCCACGCCGCGCCTTCCGGCCAGATGATGACACCGGGGGCGACGGCGTTGACGCGCACCTGCGGCGCCATCTCCTGCGCCAGACCTTTGGTCAGCGCGACCAGGCCGGCCTTGGCGACGCTGTACAACAGATGCCCGTGCATCGGTCGTTCGGCATGGATGTCCGTGATGTTCACGATGCAGCCATGGCGGCGGCGCAATTCGGTCGCGGCGGCTTGTGCCAGGAACAGCGGCGCCTGCAGATTGGTGCCGAGCAGGTCCTGCCATTGTTGCTCGTCGATATCCGCCAGCGAAGTGGGGTAAAAACTGGAGGCATTGTTGACCAGTGCATCCAGCCGTCCCAAATCTTTGATGATCATGTCCACCAGTTGCGGCATCGCGTGCAGGTCGAGCAGGTCTGCCTGGAATATTGCCGCACTGTCCGGACGCAGCGCGTTCAGGTCCGCGCACAATGTTTGCGCCTCCGCTGCCGAGCTGCGGTAGTGGATCGCGATGTTTGCGCCGGCCGCGTGCAGGCGGCGGCAGATCGCCGCGCCCACCCGTTTCGCTCCCCCGGTCACCAATATCGCTTTGCCCTGCATCCCTTGTTCCATTAGACTCGTACTCCATTGAACTCGACCATCCCGTTAAAACCGACTGCTTCGGGAATTATACCTGACCATGCCCGCCAACCTGCCCGCACCCGGCGCCGAAGCCGCGCAACACAGCGCATTATTGACCGAATCCATCCGCCGCGACATCGCCGCGCGGGGCGGCTGGATATCTTTTGCGCGCTACATGGAACTGGCGCTGTATGCCCCGGGACTGGGCTATTACACGGCGGGCGCACACAAATTCGGTGAAGCGGGCGATTTCATCACCGCGCCGGAACTGTCGCCATTGTTCGGACATACCCTGGCGAAACAAGTCGCCGAGATCATGACGAACAGCGCGCCGCATATTCTGGAACTGGGCGCGGGCAGCGGCAAGCTGGCGGCGGACATGCTGGCAGAACTGGAACGGCTCGATTGCCTGCCGGACCGCTATGCGATCCTCGAGGTCAGCGCCGACCTGCGTGAACGCCAGCAGGCGTTGCTGCGCGAACGCCTGCCGCATCTGCTGGCGCGTGTGGCGTGGCTGGATGCGCTGCCGGAAAAGTTCAGCGGCGCGATCATCGCCAACGAGGTGCTCGATGCATTGCCGGTGCATCTGGTGCACTGGCGCGACAGCGCGCTCAACGAACGCGGCGTCGCCTGGGACGGGCACGGCTTCGCCTGGCAGGAACGCAGCATAGCCGATGCGGCACTGTTGCATGCCGCGCAGCAGATCAGCGTGCCGGATGATTATCTCAGCGAGGTCTGCCTGGCCGCGCGCGGCCTGGTCAACAGCCTCGCCGGAATGCTGGAGGAGGGCACGCTGCTGTTCATCGATTACGGCTTCGGTGCGCGCGAGTTTTACCACCCGCAGCGCAGCAGCGGTACGCTGATGTGCCACTATCGCCATCATGCCCATGATGATCCGTTCTTCCTGCCGGGCCTGCAGGACATCACCGCGCATGTGAATTTCACCGACATCGCCGAATGCGGCATCGATGCGGGCCTGGAACTGCTCGGCTATACCTCGCAGGCGTTCTTCCTGATCAACTGCGGGATCACCGGATTGCTGCAGGAAACCGAACCGGAAAACCTGCGTGACTATTTGCCGCTTTCGGCGCAATTGCAGAAACTCACCAGCCCGGCGGAAATGGGTGAACTGTTCAAGGTGATCGCTTTTGGAAAAGGGATAACGGATCCGTTATGCGGATTTGCGCACGGCGATCTGACCAGATCGCTGTAGCTTGTTGATACATCAGCCGCTGTGGTGGCTCAAATATGACCCTGGCGTTCTTCCGGGACCAACTTGGCGTGACGCCTGTGAATTTCCATCAAGACTGTCAATACGGGCTTGGGAAAGCCCTGGCGGCCACCGCGTTCATCGCAAATGATGTCGCTGAGATACTTCTGTAACTCGGGATAACCCCACATCAACGAGATCTTTTCGGCAATGCGGGGGAATTTTTCCCAGATGATCGCGGCATTGGGTGGAAGGTCTGCGGGCATCACCGGTGAGGCAGGCTTTTTTGGAACGGATATCTTGATTTGCATGATCGAATATTGTCGTGTTTGCCGGGATGAATCACCAAAGAAAACAAGCGGAATTATAAGGCAATAATGGTCATTTTCCGGCGGCCCACAACAGAGCCAGCGCACCGACAGCCAGCGCGACATCGGCAAGCAGCGCAGCTCCGGCAAGACTTGAAACGAATTTATCGTTGACCAGGAATGCCTTTCCGCCCCAGATATACTTCCAGAACCGGATATGCAGTTCCTGATACCTGGGCAGCATGGAATCCAGTTGACGTCTGGAAGGATATCCAAGAGCGGCAAATTCAGCAGGGTGCTTGTTCCGCAATAACCTGAGCAACAGGCCGCGAATGATCCAGCTGGCGGCCATAGCCAGCAGGATGATCGTTATCGCTGCGGCGGTCATGACGAAGATAAGCAACAGGCGTGCAGAAGAAGTTTTTTCATGGGCGCATCGTGCCTTGAATCGATTTGAATGGCAACATCATGGTTGAACTTCTGATCATTAAACCGGGTTGCAGGTGAATTGATTTCATCACCGGTAAAGTGTCGATAGTTCAGAGTAAGGCGGTGATCGATGCATGGATGGCTTACAGGGGTAGGCCAACGCCCGGTCAAGATCAGCCGGCAAGACAGTAAAGCCCGACAGTTGTATGATGGCGCCGCGCTGCAAGTAAAAGTGAATTTGATCCTGTAGCGACCACCCTTTGAGCTTACGCCGGTTAAAAATTGAACACAGCCCAATACATCACATCCCTGCTCCTTATGGCCCTGCTGGTTGCGGTGAGCGACTCGGGGGGCGCGGTCTCCTTGCCTGTCGTTGAAAATTCCGCCCCGGTCAGCAGCCAAGCCATGACCCTGATGCAGCTCACCGATCTGGCGCTGCAGCGCAATACCAAGACACGTTCCGGTTGGGCCGCGATTCGCGCTTCCGAGGCGGGCGTCGAACTGGCACGCGCCGGTTACTGGCCGCAGCTTGATGCCACATTGACCGGGCAGCGCAACCGCTCGCTGAATTTTTCCGGACAGCCGGCCAGTATCCAGACCCGTTACGGTGCCAGTGTCAGCCTGAGTTATCTGCTGTGGGATTTCGGCGCGCGCAGCGGGACACTGGAGCAGGGCAAGTTCCAACTCGCCTCCGCACAACTGACCCAGGACCAGGTCTTGCAGGATGTGATCCTGCAGGTGGAACAGGCCTACTATCAGGTGCTGGGTCTGCAGGAAGTGGTGGAAGTGGATCGCCAGAGTTTGCAGGATGCACAGACCAATCTGGATGCCGCGCAGGATCGCAGGGCTTCCGGCCTGGCCACCGTAGGCGACGTGTACAAGGCGGAGGCGGCACTGGCCGGTGCGCGGCTCGCACTACAGCAAGCCGAAGGACAATTGGCCTCGACACGCGGCGCGTTGGCGAGCACGATCGGTGAGTCACCCGATACCTCGTTGACGCTTGCGGCATGGGAAGACCAGGCAGCGCCGGAAATGCCGGCGCAAAGCGTGGCTAGCCTGATGAATGATGCACGCAACGCACGTCCCGAGTTGCTCGCGGCCAAGGCACAGGAGCAGGCCGCCGCCGCAAAGGTGACCACCACCAAAGGCGGCGGATTGCCCACGCTCAACTTCGATGCGAATGCCGGCCGTACCCGGGTGCAGGATGTCGGCAACAGTTCCCAGTTCAGCGCGCTGCTCACGCTCAAGATCCCGCTGTTCGCCGGGTTCGGCGACCGCGCCGCGATCCGTCAGGCCGAGGCGGGCTTGGACAGCGCCCGCGCCAACAGTGATGATCTGCGCAGCCAGGTGGAACTGCAGGTGTGGCAGTCCTATCAGAATCTGCTCACCGCTGCGGCGACGCTGGACAGCAGCGCCGCACAATTGAAGAGCGCGACGCTGGCGGCAGACGTGTCGAACGCGCGTTACAAGAGCGGACTCGAAACGATACTTGATGTGTTGATCGCACAGAACACGCTGGCGAATGCCCGTGTGCAGCAGGTGCAGGCGCGACTGGACTGGGCGGCGGCGCGTACGGCGCTGGGCCATGCGGTGGGCGGGCTGAAGATGCCCGCAACCAGGCCCGGAACAATATTCGAACCAACGTCCGACAATACGAGGTAGTCACCGTGAAACGAAACATCATCCCGCTGTTCATCATCGTCGTCGTCATCGCCGTGCTGGTTGCGCTGGTCGAATGGCGCACCGCCGGGAATGGCGGCAAGTCCAAGGGCAAACGCCCCGATACTGCACTGGTGGTGGAAACTGCCGCGGTGAAGGTGCAGCCCATGCCGATTTCATTGCAGGTGGTGGGACAGGTGCAGTCGGAGCACAGTGTGCAGATCCGCCCGCAGGTGAGCGGCATGTTGCAGCAGGTGTATTTCAAGGAAGGCCAGGCGGTGAGCAAGGGCCAGCAGTTGTTTCGCATCGATTCATCGCAGTATCAAACCGCGTTGAACGCGGCGCGCGCCGAATCGGAATACGCGAAGCAACAGGCACAGCGGCTGGCGCCACTGGCCGGCAAGGAATACGTCACCACCCAGGAATACGACTCCGCGCGCGCGGCGGCCGATCAGGCGCAGGCGGCATTGAAACAGGCCGAGATCAATTTCGCTTACACCGATATCCGCGCGCCGATCGCCGGACGCACCGGCAGTCTCGGTGCCAAGTTCGGCAACCTGGTGGCGCCGGGCGATATCACGCCGCTGGTGGTGATCAACCAGATGCAACCTATCCTGGTGCAATACAGTATTCCGCAACAGCATCTGACCGAGTTGCGCCGATACCAGACACAGCACAGCATCCGCATCTTCATCACCAACGAGGACGGCAGCGGTGATCTCGGTCAGGGCGAACTGGTGTTCATCGACAACACGGTGAACACCGATACCGGCACGGTGTTGCTCAAGGCGCGCGTCCCGAATGCACACGAACAATTGTGGCCGGGCCAGTTTGTCGGCGTGCGCACGCAGTTCGCGATGCAGTCCGATGCCGTGGTGGTGCCACAGTCCGCGATACAAACCGGCCAGAACGGCAACTTCGTGTATGTCGTTGAAAATGGCAGTGCCGCGATACGCGCGGTGCAGGTGGGCAGGCAGGTGGGTGACCTCGCGGTGATCTCATCCGGCCTCAAGGCGGGCGAGACGGTGGTGACGCGCGCGCCGCGCAACCTGCGCCCGGGCGCCAAGGTCGTTACTGCTGATGCCGCTGACAACAAGCAGTCAGCCAAACAGCCGTGAACATCTCCGCAGTTTTCATCAAGCGTCCGGTGATGACCACCATGGTCATGTCGGCGCTGATCGTGTTCGGCATCGCCGCCTATTTCACGTTGCCGGTGAGCGAACTGCCCAACGTGGATTTCCCCACCATCAGCGTCTCCGCCAATCTGCCGGGCGCCGACCCGCAGACCATGGCCGCGGCGGTGGCCACGCCGCTGGAACGCCAGTTCAGCGCCATCCCCGGCGTGACCTCGATGGATTCGACCAGCACCACCGGCAGCACCCGCATCACGCTGCAATTCGACCTCGATCGCAACATCGACTCGGCCGCGCAGGACGTGCAGACCGCGATCTCGCAAAGCGTGCGCCGCCTGCCGGATAACATGCCGTCGCCGCCCAGCCTGCGCAAGGTCAATCCCGCCGACTTCGCGATCATCTATCTGGCGCTGTCCGCCGAGCAGTTGCCGCTCACCCGGCTCGATGATTACGCCGAGACCCAGGTCGCCCAGCAGATATCGACGATACCCGGTGTGGCACAGGTGCTGGTATTCGGTTCGCAGAAATACGCGGTGCGCCTGCACATGAATCCATACGCGCTGGCCGCGCGCAACCTGTCGCTGGCACAGGTGCAGCAGGCGATACAGGGCGGCAACTCCAATCTGCCCACCGGTACGCTCAACGGCAGCGTGCGCAGTTATACGGTACAGGCCGATGGCCAGTTGCAGGATGCTGCCGCCTACAACAGACTGGTGATCGCCTATCGCAACGGTGCGCCGGTGCATCTCTCCGATGTCGGCGAGGCGATCGACAGCACCGAACAGGACAAGCAGCGCACTTCTTTCTTCGACAACACCGCCGATGAAAAAGGACTGCGCCCGGCGATCGTGCTGGCAGTGAAACGCCAGCCCGGTGCCAACACTGTGCAGGTGTCACAGGCAGTGCGCGAGCGCCTCGCCGAACTTACCCGTCAGGCACCGGGTGACGCGACACTGCGTTTGCTGTATGACCGCGCCGATTTCATCAACGGTTCCATCCATGAGGTGAAATTCACGCTGGGGTTGGCGATTATCCTGGTGGTGGGCGTGATCTTCCTGTTCCTGCGCAACCCGCGCGCCACGCTGATCAGCGCGCTGGCCCTGCCCACCTCGCTGATCGGCACCTTCGCGCTGATGAAGGTGTTCGGTTTTAGTCTGGACAACCTGTCGCTGATGGCGATCACGCTCGCGGTGGGTTTCGTGGTGGATGACGCGATCGTGGTGCTGGAGAACATCGTGCGCTACCGTGAGAAAGGCGAACACGCGATGCAGGCCGCGCTGACCGGTACCCGCGAGATCGGTTTCACCGTGGTGTCCATGACGTTGTCACTGGTGGCGGTGTTCATTCCGATCATCTTCATGAGCGGGCTGGTGGGTCGATTGTTCCGCGAATTTGCACTCACCGTTACCTTCGCAATTCTAATTTCAGGCGTGGTATCGCTGACGCTGACGCCGATGTTGAGCAGCCGTTTTCTAAAGGACAGTGAACGGCACGGCCGGCTCTACAATTTTCTGGAACGAGGCTTCGACCGCATACGCGATGCCTACGGCGTCACATTGACCTGGTCGGTGGACCACTGGCGCACCATGCTGGCAGCGGCCGTGATGATACTGTTGTTGAGCATGTATCTGTTCGGCGTCGTTCCCAAGGGATTCATCCCGAGTGAAGACACCGGGCAGATCATTGCCGATACCAAGGCGCCCGAGGGTGTCACCTTCGACCAGTTGCAGGTGCTGCAGGCGCGGGTAGCGAACATCGTGATGCAGAATCCCAACATCGCCGCGGCGATGTCCAGCGCCGGTCAGGGCGGAGGCGGCACCAGCGGCGGCAACATCGGGCGCATGTTCATCCGTCTCAAGCCGCCGGGTGAACGTCACGACGGCGCCGAGGTGGTGTTGCAGCAATTGCGCAAGGCGGTGGCGGAAGTGCGCGAGATGCAGGTTTACTTCCAGAATCCGCCGGCGATACGCATCGGCAGTCTGGGCGGCAGCGGCCAATACCAATACGTGTTGCAGGGACCGGACCTGGATACGCTGGACCATGCGGCGGCGGCGTTCGAGCCCAAACTCGGCGAAGTGCCGGGCGTACAGGATGTGAGCAGCAGTCTTGAGTTGAGCAACCCGCAGGTCGACATCACCATCCGGCGCGATACCGCCGCCGCATTGGGTGTGACTGCCGAACAGATCCAGAGCACCCTGTATGCAGCCTACGGCGGCAGCCAGGTCAGCACCATCTACGGTGCCACCGACGAGTATCAGGTGATCATGGAGCTGGCATCGCGCTACCAGGTAAATATGGACGCGCTCAACGCGCTCTATGTGCCGGCGAACAACGGCAAGCTGGTGCCGCTGCGCGCCGTGGCGGACATCGCGCCGGGCGTGGGGCCGCTGTCAGTGAGCCATTACGGCCAGTTACCGGCCGTGACCCTGTCATTCAATCTGGCACCGGGCACCTCGCTGGGCGATGTCACCGGCCGTATCGAGACGTTGGCGAGCAGCAGTTTGCCGGCGGACATCACCGCCAGCTTCACCGGCAATGCCCAGACTTTCCGCGATGCACTGGTGGGCATGCCGATGCTGATGCTGATCACGGTGCTGGTGATCTACATGGTGCTGGCGATACTCTACGAGCATTTCATCCATCCCATCACCATCCTCACCGCCCTGCCGCTGGCGATGTTCGGCGCGCTGCTGACACTGATCGTATTCGGCCAGGAGCTCAACATCTTCAGCTTCGTCGGTCTGATACTGCTGGTGGGGCTGGTGAAGAAGAACGGTATCATCATGGTGGATTTCGCGGTGATGATTCGTCGCGAGCAGCAGGTCTCGGCGCGCGACGCGATCATCCAGGCCTGCCTGGTGCGCTTCCGTCCGATCATGATGACCACGCTGGCCGCGATCTGCGGCACGCTGCCCATCGCGTTGGGCACTGGCATGGGTTCCGAGGCGCGGCGGCCGCTTGGCATCGCGGTGGTGGGCGGCCTGTTGTTTTCGCAGATGCTCACGCTGTATATCACGCCGGCGTTCTATGTCGCGATGGAACACCTGAGCGATCGCCTGAAGCAGCGCGCTGCGGCGCGTAAAACAGCCGTGTCTTCGCCATCGACCGGCGAGTGAATCGCCGGCGCGGCAACGAGTACGCGGTGACTGATTACACGTGGAAATATTGCAGGTGATGTTTTCGGCTATCGCAACTCATATACGATAACCTGAAACTGAAATTGCGCCGTGCCAGATTATTGGCAGGAAACCCCGATGGTCAAGTTCAATGTCCGGCGGAGCCCGGATCCGCATGAACCAGCAGTACCGGGACTGTTGCGCTGCGCGCCACATCCTCCGCGACACTGCCCAGCAGAAAACGGTTCAGTCCGGAACGCCCGTGCGTGCCGATCACGATCAGGTCGGCTTTCCAGTTCTTTGCCGCACTCCCGATCATGGTCGAGATACGTTCGCCGTTCGCCTCCAGCAATGAGGTGTCCGCGGTCTTGCCGGATTTTTGCACCACTCCCATGGCCTCTGCGAGGGTGCGCTTGCCGGTTTGCCGTACCGCCTCGAGCAAGGCAGCATAATCGATCGCGCCGTAGCCTATCGGATCGAGCGAATGAGATTCCTCGACCACATAAACCAGGCGCAATTCAGCCGTGTCATTTGCCAACTTGATGGCTTCCTGCAACGCACGTTTTGCATTTGTACTTCCGTCCACCGGAACCAGAATACGTTGATACATGAGAGCCTCCTGACAAAAGAATTGGAAATTCAGTCGAAAATAGCTTGGCAACTGCCTTCAATATAGGCTCTCCAGGCGATAAATCAACGCAGTAAACCGCGAATATATTATGGGCAGTCATTCAACGACAGAAGATCTTTCGCAAGGTTATCTGTCAAAGATGAGTGTGACTCAATATATGCTGTGCAAAATCTGTACATGTAATTATGTTATGCCGGCCATGTCGGTACATGGATTACTTGATTTATGTAGCAACGATGAAACGATTCCCGCCTTCATATTTCGCGCGAAATAGTGCTTCGTCTGCGGCTTGAACCGGTTTAGTGTGTTAAAAAGCGGCAACCGGACGCGCTCCTGGTTGATTATTGGATTGATTCCAGTGCGGGGGTATAACGAGTAAACTGATTGCGTCCATTTTTTTTGCCAAAATAAAGCGCCAGATCAGCGCAATGAATAAGCTGTTCATAATTGGATATCTCCGGTTCAAAATCTGCCACGCCGCCACTGACGGTGATTGGTATGGCGATTCCTTTATACATTACCGGTTCCTGCGCAACGGCTTGCCTTAGCCTTTCGGCAAAGATGCTGGCACCCTCAAGCGGCGTGGATGGGAAGATGATGCCAAATTCCTCACCGCCGTAACGGGCAAAAATATCAACGGTGCGCAGCATGGCATTGATGCGTTGAGTTACAGTACGCAGCACTTCATCTCCGGCCAAATGCCCATAAGTGTCATTCACATTTTTGAAGTGATCAAGATCGAACATGATGAACGAAAGCTTGCTGTTGTATCGCCGGCAACGATCGAATTCGGAGGATAGCCGTTGTTCCAGATAGCGACGGTTGTATATGCCGGTCAGCCCGTCGCGATTACTGCTCTCGCTTAAAAGTGCCATTGCATTTTTCAGGGCGGACTGGGCGATACCCATGTCAGTCGCGTCAAACAACATGACGCATACCGAGTCAACTTCTCCCGCGTCATTTTTCACCGGCATGAAGGTGAAATTCTGGTACATACAATCCAGCTTGCCGGTGATGGGGCGGTTATGCGGGAAGCGAAACAGATAAGGCCTTTGTTCCCACGAAGTAAAGGCAAGATTTTTGAGCAGAAAAACGCCCTGAATCTTTTTGCTGAGCCAGGCTTCAGGCAGTTCTGGAAAACATTCAAATAATTTGCGGCCTATTACCTCATTTTCTCCACATTCGCTGTGGTTGGCCATGAAATTGTTCCACAGGATGATTTCCATATTCCGGTTGACCACAAATATGCCGACGTTCAGCGATTTGACGATGAAGTCGGGTAGATGAATATTATTCATGGTATTCAACTTGAGCCTGATTACTTAGAAAGATGCAATAAATTCATCAAGTATGGATCTCAATTTTTCGATGGAATGTCCCGGCATCAGCGCGCAGAGATGTGAAGTGAAGTTGCGGCCCTCTATCGTGAACTTTACTTCCAACAGCAGCGAGTGATCGCAGGTTAGATTTTCAGGGTCAATCAGAACATCAGGAGTTACACCTTCCGCTATCAGTGAGGGTGCGGAAAAGCTGAGCTCACCCGCCGCGTGAGATTCACTCAGATTCTTGATTTGATGGACAATGCCACCCAGGCAGGCTCCTACGAGGATGTTGCTTACATCAAGCAGCAACTCAATTTCTGATGCGTGATCCAGTTCCTGAACATAACCCATCAAGTCGCCCAGTTCTTTGCAGCCATCAAGTCCATAGATGACGATGGCTTCGCCGTGCAGATAACCCTGGAACGATTGTCGAACAGCAGTGACTTCAGTATTGCGGTCGATCATGGCGGTTATTGCACCTGCAACTTCCGTCAGCGCAAGCACGTTGACTCGCGGAATAGAAAGATTGACGAAGGTTCCCAACAGTGTGGCGAGCAATGAACCAGCCTCACCCATTGCGATGTTGGTAATTTCCCGCATTGCATCACTTTGCTCGTCGGTAAATGGCACGACATTCAAAGTACTACCCCATATTCCTTGAGAATCGATTCAATCGCTTCGGCAGTGACAGGTTTTTTAACGAATGCCATTGCGCCGAGTTTTTTTGTCCGCTCTTGGGCTATGGGCTGGATGTCAGCCGATACAACAATGACGAAACTGTTGAGGCCTTCTTTCTGAATGGTTTCAAGGACTCCATAGCCATCCAGTTCGGGCATCGTGAGATCCAGGAACATCACGTCGGCTTTGCCGGCCCGATAGGCATCCAATGCCTCCTTGCCATTGCCAGCCTGAGATATTTCAACGTCCCAGCTAGCGGGGAGGGCCTTGATCAGCATCTTGCGTGCCATTGGCGAGTCATCGACTACCAGTATAGGTGTAGGCATGATTATTATTTAGTCTTGGGCTATGTGAAGTTCATGTGAGGCGGAGCATGATATGCAAATATACACAATATCGTCCAACTGGCATACCGGAATGAAGGGAAATTATTCCATTTAATCAATATCCCTGCCGGCAAGCCGTTTCCATGTGAACTTGTGGCTATGATATCCGGCTGGAAGGGTTCACGAAAAAGCACACTGGGAAAGTGTTGATAAAGTGCTACACAGCTTTGTTAACCAGGGGTGCGATCGCGCTGATGCGCGCCTGTTGCACGGCGGCGGCAATGGCGCTGTTGTCCGGGCATTGTTGCGCGATCTTGCCCGCATCCACGGCGCGCGCGATGCTTAACAGTTGCAGCAGGTAATCCGCCTGGGGATAGTCATCCTGTTCATGTCCGGTGCGTCCGCGTGCATCTGCGGCACACGCCTGCAACAGTTGCGCGAATCGTTCCGGCCTGCGCCAGGCGTCGGCCGACTGGAACAGTCTGATGATGGTATCGGCACGCAATTGTTTGGCGCGATGGATGTCGCCGTGATAGCGCGCAGCCAGTAGCGCCAGTTCGCGGCATTCGCTCGATGCGCGCAGGCGCTGCGCCATCTGCTGCACCAGCGCCACGCTGCGCAACTCGTGCCCGGTATGGCGCGGCAATATCTCTTTCGCGGTGGTGGCCTTGCCGAGGTCGTGGGTCAGCGCGGCGAAGCGCACTTCCAGCGCGTAGTCATGCCGTGCCGCATCGTCGATCACCAGCATGGTATGGATGCCGCAATCGATCTCGGGATGATATTTCTCCGGCTGGGGCACGCCGAACAGCGCATCCACTTCGGGGATTATCTTCGCCAGCGCGCCGCAGCTGCGCAGCGTCTCGAAAAAGCGCGACGGCGTCTTCTCCATCAACCCGCGCGCCAGTTCCTGCCAGACGCGTTCGGCGACCAGCGCATCCACTTCGCCGCTGTCCACCATGTCGCGCATCAATTGCAGAGTCTCCGGCGCGATGGTGAATCCGAAGCGTGCCGCAAAGCGCGCCGCGCGCAGGATGCGCACCGGATCTTCGCCGAACGCCGCGCTGACATGGCGCAGGACGCCGGCGCGCAGGTCGGCGATGCCGTTGTGCGGATCGATCAGTTTGCCGTCGGCATGCTTGCCATCAAATTCCTGGGCGATGGCATTGATGGTGAAATCGCGGCGCAGCAGATCCTGTTCCAGCGTGACGTCCGGCGCGGCATACACCGCGAAGCCCTGGTAGCCGCGTGCGGTCTTGCGCTCGGTGCGCGCCAGCGCATATTCCTCATGTGTCTGCGGATGCAGGAACACCGGGAAATCCTTGCCGACCGGACGGTAGCCCTGCGCCACCATTGCCTCCGGCGTGCTGCCCACCACCACCCAGTCGTGATCCTGAACGGTCAGCCCCAGCAAGCGGTCGCGCACCGCACCGCCCACGCAATAGATCTTTGCATCATTTGCCATTGGCGTTGGCTGCCTGGATATCCGGGATTTTGGCCGCGATGATGCCCAAGCGTTGCTTGAGCGATTGCGGTGGATCGCCGAATTGATTGGCGTAATAGGCCGTGTTGCTCATCACCTTTTCCACATAGTCGCGAGTTTCCTGATAGGGGATGGTCTCGGCATAGATCGCGCCCTCGAGCGGTTTGTCGCCGCGCCATTGCAATGCGCGCATCGGCCCGGCGTTGTATGCCGCCGAAGCCAGCACCGGGTTGTTCTCGGCACGGGTCAGAACCGATTTCATATAATAGGTGCCGATGCGCAAGTTGGTGTCGAGCTGGTGGATCAGCTCCTTGCGGTAGCGTTTCATGCCGAGTTTTTTTGCCACCCAGCGCGCGGTGGCGGGCATGACCTGCATCAGGCCTGCGGCACCCGCGCCGGACTTGGCGTTGCGGGCAAAGCGGCTTTCCTGGCGCATCAGGCCGTACACCCAGGCCTCGTCCAGATCTTGTTCGTGGATATGGGCCTGCAGGTCATCGCGATAGGGCGCGAGATAGCGCATGCTGAAATCGTGGGTATTGACGGTCATGTCGGCTGCGCCGATCGCACGGTCATACATCTTGTTGCGCAGCGCGATCTCAGCTGCTGCGAGCAGGTCCTGGTCATTCAGGTTGTTCACCACCCAGCGCCATTCCTCCAGCGCTTCGCTGCGCATGCCGAAGCGATACAGTGCCAGTGTGCGCTGCACGCCCGGCATCAGGGATACGGCATCGATAGTCTGCTGGTCGGGCTTGTAAGCGGGAGCGGTCTCGCTCAGTACCGGGGTATCGGTCAATTCTTCGCCGGCCAGTTGCCCGTAGAAGCTGTATTCACCGCTCAGTGGTGCAAAGATGGCGCGCGCTTCCGCGGGTTTGCCCAATGCCTGCAGGGCACGGCCTTTCCAGTATAGCCATGCCGACTCCTGTTGCTGTGATTGGCCCATCGCGTTCACGCCCGCCAATACCGCGGGCCAATCCTGCTCCCGCAACGCTGCGCGGACCAGCCATGCGGATTGCACTTCGCTGAGCGGCGTGTCTTCCGCAGCGCGATACCATTGCAGCGCACGCCCGTCCAGATTGCGCGCCGCCTGAAAGGCCAGCCGTGCATACATATAATGCTGCTGTTTTTCGGGGAAGAACCCGGCCAGCTTGTCCCAGCGCGCGGCGGCCAGATCGGTGGATTGCTTGGCCAGACGCTCCAGCGCGAACATCGCTGCAACGCGCTGGCCTTTGTGGCTCAGTTTGGGATCCCACCCCGACGGTGGGGCGGAGTCATCGTCACTGATCAGCGTGCACGCCGCACCGCATTCCGGCCCAAAACCGGCCGGTGGTGAAGGTGCTTCGATAGTCGCAACAGGCGAAGCAACGGCCGCCCTGTCGAGGCCAAGCAGCGACATCAGGGTTTTCCAGGCCGGCAATCCCACGGGCGGGGAGGCGTTGACCGCAATGGGCGAGGATTGCGGGGAATCTGTAGTTGTGTACTGTTCGATACCGGAGGCCGCAGCAATGCCCGGTGCCTCGATCTGTTTGTCCGAAACGGCAGCCAGCAATGGTTCTGCGGGAAGAGAAACATCCGGCATCAGCTTCCTCAGGAAACGATCCGGATCCGCGACAGCGCTTTTCAGCATACCCGGCAGGCCTGCGTATTGGTCATCCAGGAGTTTGGACAGATCGCCTGCCAGCGAAACATTATTGCCTTCCAGTGCGAGCAGCAGACGTTGTTCTACATCCTGCGAGCTGATGATGTCGGCAGTCAGCGCGGCATCAAACAGTATTCCGCAACTGGCCGGTTGCTGCTCGTCGCTGAACCATAGTTTGCGCGCCTCGCCCAGCGCTTCCTGCGGCAGGGTGCGCAGACGCGATTGCAGCGCATAACAGGTGAGTTCCGTATCCTCCTCGCGCAGATGGGGGTATTCCAGATCGAAAAGACCCCATTGCTGTTTTTCCCCGAGCACGTTGAGCCACTCGCTGCGCAGCAGGTCGAACACCGGTGTGTCCTGGGGAAGGGCGAGGAAATTTTCCACGGCAGTCTGGAGTGAATCCGGCAGTGGCTTGGTGCCGGCTTTTTTCAGCGCCAGGCTCAACTGGTAATAGTGGGCGTACACCTGCAACGGCGAATCTTTCAGGCGCTGTGCATAGCGTTCCAGCTTGGCCGTATCACCGCCAAGATAAGCATTGTGGGCTGCAAGAAAATCCGCATCACCCGCAAGGAGTGCGCCGGTGGGTTCCCCGCCGCTTTGTGGCGACCTTCCCGCAGCCTGATCCGCCAGGGCGGGCGGGGTGACCAGCAACAAAAAATAAAATAGGAACTTCATTGAGAACCATCATAAACCGTACTCGTAAAGCATAGCACAACGCCAAGTTTGCCCTCGTTGGGGGGAAATTAAATATCGGCATTTTGCCCGGCACGACCCTATGGTTTCGCTTTTGCATTGGCGGCCCCGCCATTTTGTTGCATCAGATTCACCGTGTCGGCCTCGAACAGCGATTTCAGTTGTTCCGTGGCCTGTTGGGAATTCTGGATGAGTTTCGCCTCGTCGTGATGGACCGCATGCTGGACCTCGATGAGCGATTCGTCGTGCTGCCTGAACAGGGTGACAGCGCGTTCGGCCGCATCGGCAGTGAAACCCAGCTTGAGCAAAGCCTGCTGCGCCACGGCGATGCTGGTCAGGAAGGTTTCGCGGTAGATCATCGTGATGCCGAGATCGCGCAATTTAAAGTGATGAGACCGGTTGCGCGCCCGCGCCAGTATCGGCAGGTCGGGAAAATGTTCGCGCACCAGCGCGGCGGCTTTCAGCGAGGCCTCGACATCATCGATGGCGAGCACGAAAAGTTTGGCCTCGCCGATCTTGGCCGACAGCAACAGGTCGAGACGTGTCGCGTCCCCGAAATAGATCTTGCTGCCGAAGCGCCGCACAAAATCAACCTGCTGGTAACTGATCTCGATCGCGGTGAAGGCGATCCCGCACATCCTCAACACCCGCGATACGATCTGCCCGACGCGGCCAAACCCGGCGATGATGACCGGGTTACCCGGCCCGTCGATCACGTCATACTCGGGCTCGGCAGTGCGGTTCTGCCAGCGCGTGATCAAACGATCATGGCCCGCGATGACCAGCGGGGCGAGCAACAGCGAAATAGTCACCACCATGATCAGCAGTTGCGAGGTTTCCAGATCGAACACGCCCAATCCGGTTGCCGCAGCGAACAGCACAAAGGCGAACTCGCCGCCCTGCGCCAGCGCCACGGCGAGCCGCTGAGCGGTGTAGTTGTCCGTGCCGGTGGTGCGCGAGATCGCATAGGTGAGCGCAAACTTGATCAGCATCAGTGCCACGGCCAGTCCGAACAGCGTGAGCGGTGCACTCCACACCAGCGTCAGGTTGGCGCTCATCCCGACCGCGATGAAGAACAGCCCGAGCAGCAATCCCTTGAACGGTTCGATGTCTGCTTCCAGTTCGTGGCGGAACTCGGAGTCGGCCAGCAACACCCCGGCCAGGAACGCACCCAGCGACATCGACAGGCCGATCTTTTCCATGATCAGCGCGGTGCCGATCACCAGCAGCAGTGCAGCGGCGGTAAACACTTCGCGGCTGCGGTTGTGCGCGATGAATTTGAGCGCGGGGCGGATCAGCAATCGGCTGCCGGCGATGAATGCGGCGATGATGGCGAACCCTTTCACGGCGCCCAGCCAATTGCCCGCACTTTCTCCGGTGCCGGTTGCCAGCAACGGCAACAGTGCCAGCAACGGAATGACGGCGAGATCCTGAAACAGCAGGATCGCAAACGACTCCCGGCCATAGCGCGTCAGCAGTTGCCCGCGTTCGGACAATGAAGTCATGACCAGCGCGGTGGATGACATCGCGCTGCCGATACCGACGATCAGCGCGGCCTGCCAGGAAAAGCCGCCCGCCAGCACGATGAGCCCGATCACCAGTCCCGTCGCCGCCACCTGCGCGCCGCCGAGTCCGAACACCGAATTGCGCAACGTCCACAGCCGGCGCGGTTCCAGCTCGAGTCCGATGAGGAACAGCAACAGCACCACGCCGAATTCGGAGAACTGCAAGGTGGACGCCACATCGCCGATCAGCCCCAGTCCCCACGGGCCGATGATCATGCCCGATGCCAGATAGCCCAGCACCGCACCGAGTTTCAGGCGCTGGAAGATCGGCACGATGAGCACCGCGGTGAGCAGGAAGATCGCGACTTGTTCGAGTAGATGCATGTCGTTCACCAGGGGGCCGGGCAGGCCGGAAAAAACGGGTAACGCAAACGTTAAACCGCCAGCAGTTTCAGACCCGGCGGTGCGGAGCTAAATCAGGAATTGCCCCTGCGGCAATAACAGTACACGAATTGCTGCACCGTGCCGGACGGGGTGTGATGCGCTTCCTTCTCGTGCCGCAACAGTTGGAATGATTCGCCAAACTCGTCATGTAATCCATCCGCGCTGTAACGCATCACCGGCAGGCCGCTGCATTGATCCGGGCCGTCGTCGGCGAAGGTGGCGACGATGACATGTCCACCCGGCTTGACCGAATCGAACACCGCACGCACATAGGCGGCGCGTTCTTCCGCAGTGGTCAGGAAATGGAACACTGCGCGATCGTGCCAGACATCGAAGTGATTGGCGGGCAGGTTCGCCCTGGTGACATCCGCCTCGACCCAGCGGACTTTGTCCGCCTTTGCGCCCAGGCGTTTGCGCGCCGTGTCCAGCGCGGCAGCGGAAAGATCCAGCACGGACAGATTGGTATAGCCGTTCTCCAGCAGATCATCCACCAGCGTCGATGCGCCGCCGCCCACGTCGATGATTGCGGCATTGCGGTTTACAGCGGTGCCCAGGATGAGGTTGAGGGAGCGATCGGCATGCGGTTGAAACCAGCTCACCGCATCGCTTGCCTTGCTGGTGTAGACTTTTTCCCAGTGATCTTTGGATTGCATGCCTGCCTCCTGTCAAAAGCGCATCTAACCTGACTTACAGTTTCAAACCCAGTCCTTTGGGGGTAAATATTTTTCGTATAGCTCCGCTTCCGGCGTGCCCTTTTCCGGGTGCCAATCATAGCGCCATTTCACCAGCGGCGGCATCGACAGCAGGATGGACTCCGTTCTTCCATTGGACTGCAAACCGAAGACGGTGCCGCGGTCGATCACCAGGTTGAACTCGACATAGCGTCCGCGCCGGTACAACTGGAAATCGCGTTCGCGCTCGCCGTAGGGCGTGTCCTTGCGGCGTTCCAGGATCGGCACATAGGCGGACAGGAAATGATCGCCCACGTTTTGCTGGATGGCGAATGCGCTGTCGAAATCCGGCGCGCTCAGGTCGTCGAACCCATTCAGATCATCAAAAAAGATACCACCGATGCCGCGCGGCTCATTGCGGTGCGGGAGGAAAAAATACTCATCGCACCATTTCTTGAATTTCGGATGCAGCGACGGATCGAGCGGGGCCAGCGAGTTCTTGCAGATCTGGTGAAAGTGAATCGCGTCTTCCTCGAATCCGTAATACGGCGTCAGGTCCATGCCGCCGCCGAACCAGAACACCGGCGCCTCGCCGTCCTTGAAGGCGACGAACATGCGCACGTTCAAATGCGTGGTGGGGGCATACGGATTGCGCGGATGGAACACCAGCGACACGCCCATCGCTTCCCAGCGGCGACCGGCCAGTTCCGGGCGATGCGCCGTCGCGGAGACGGGCAGCTTGTCGCCCGTCACATGTGAGAATGCGATGCCGCCACGTTCCAGCACATTGCCCTCTTCGAGTATGCAACTGATCCCGCCGCCTCCTTCCGGCCTGTCCCAACTGTCGCGCAGGAATTTTTTGCCGTCCACCTGCTCGATGCGTTCGACGATGAGCTCCTGCAATTCGAGCAAGTATTCTTTGACGGCTGCGGAATCGAAACCACTCATGATTTTCTCCGGTCTTGAACTTTCCCCTATCCCACCCATGGGAGAGGGTTAGGGTGGAAAGGTCGCCTCAAGCGAAGCGGCTTGCCAAGGGTACCTTGAATAAATCCTCCGTTCGTGGTGAGCTTGTCGAACCATGAATGGGGGGCGAAGCAAAATCATCGAGTTGAGGAGTTCACCCTTCGACATGCTCAGGGCGAACGGATTTATTCAGTGTTTCCTTAACTGCGGATGATTTTACCATCTCCCCATGCGCTGATGGTCGAGGGCTTCTTGCGTTTACCCACCCGTCCCGGCAGCACCCACACTTTTTTTCCGAACAAGCGCTGGCATTCGGCAAAGGTTTTTGCGGGCCGCTGTCCGCTGCGGTTCGCGCTGGTCGAGACCAGCGCGCTGTTGGCGCTGCGGCACAGTTGCCGTGCGATAGGATGCGCGGTGAATCGCACTGCCAACGTGTCATGCACGCCGCGCAGCCAGCGCGGGCACGAAGGTTTTACTGGCATCAAATAGGTGATCGCCTGCGCGCCCGCGTCTTGCAAACGCTGCTGCTGTTCAAGCGTGAGCGGCTGCAGGTAGCGCGCCACCTGATGGTGGTTCGACGCGATCAGGATCAATCCCTTGCGTTGCGGGCGCTGCTTGAGCTTGAGGATGCGCTGCACCGCGCGGCGATTATCCGGATCGCAACCCAGGCCGTAGCAGGATTCGGTGGGGTAAGCGATCAGGCCGCCGCGCTTGAGGTGATTATTGAGTTTTGGAATAGATATTCGCATAGGTCAGGAGGATGCCCGGCATGGGCATCTTACGCTCCAACTTCTTGATACAAATACTTTTGAAATCCCATAAACACTTTTCCAATATCTTCCGGATTACCCAGGTCGGCCACTGCCTCAGAAATCGAGTCGTGATACTTCAGCAGCAATAACGGTCTCAACTTTTCCTGATCGAGTTCTTCAACACCGACCTTCACATAATGCGAAAGTACGAAATCGAGGAAGGATTGCTGCTTGCTGTTGAAGTGCGCGTTGATGATCGCTATTGCCCGACCAGCCCGTTCTTCGCGGGTAATCGGTTGCAAGGCAAACGAGACATGCGCCAGCACGTCGAACAGGTCGCTGTTCTCGGCATCGATGATCTTTTGCATCTCTGTCAGTTGATCCTTGCCGAAGCCCTTTTCTGCCAGTCCTTCGAGTAGCTTCTTGCGTGTGTCCGGCATGCTCCAGATTGCGCGCAATTCGTCTTCGTCCTTGAAAAATTCCGGCAGCTTGCCGAACAGCAACTCCAGAAATTGCGCAGCAGACAACGGCTTGCCGTCCTGCCCCCAGAAGGTGGTCACGGCGATGTGCTGGATGGTGCGCTCCTTGCCATCGGCCAGCTTGATCCGCGCCTTCTGTTTGGTTTCGTATTCTGGACGCGGCTCCTTCGCTACGGGTGGTAGCTTGGGTGCAGGTGATTTATCGCCATAATCACTATCAACCGCTATTGGCTCACCGTCCCATTCCGGGTCGTTGAACATCTTGTGCGCCTGCACGAAATCGAAAATCGTGAAGTAGTCCTTGCCGTCGAACAGGCGCGTGCCGCGCCCGATGATCTGCTTGAACTCGATCATCGAATTCACCGGACGCATCAGCACGATGTTGCGTACATTGCGCGCATCCACGCCGGTGGAAAGTTTTTGCGAGGTGGTGAGGATGGTCGGGATGGTTTTTTCGTTGTCCTGAAATTCGCGCAAAAATTGTTCGCCGCGTTCGCCGTCATTGGCCGTCACCCGCACACAATAATTCGGATCGCTGCTGGTCTTGGCCTGGTTGATCAAATCGCGCACCAGCGCGGCATGCGCCTGATTGGCGCAGAACACCAGCGTCTTCTCGCGCTGGTCGATGCTGTCCATGAACAACTTCACGCGGTAGCGCTCGCGCGCCTCGATCTCGATGGTGCGGTTGAAATCCTTTTCCTCGTAATGCTTTCCCGACTCGATCTCGCCTTCAACCAACTTGTCATCCGAGGTATAGGTATATTCATCCAGCGTCGTGGCAAACTGCTTCACGCGGAACGGCGTCAGGAAGCCGTCGTTGATACCCTCTTTCAGCGAATACACATATACCGGGTCGCCGAAGTAAGCATAGGTATCCACGTTGTCCGTCAGCTTGGGTGTCGCCGTGAGTCCGAGCTGCACCGCAGGCTTGAAGTATTCGAGGATGCCGCGCCAAGTGCCTTCGTCGTTCGCCCCGCCGCGATGGCACTCGTCGATCACGATGAAATCGAAAAAGTCCGGCGGGTACTCGCCGAAATTAAATGTCCGTTCGGGTTGTATATCGACCAAACTTTCACCCGAAGAGCCATCCCCTCCCCCATGCAGGGGGAGGGTTAGGGAGGGGGTAGAAGCGGCGGATACCGATTGAATTTCAACCCCCATCCTAACCTTCCCCCTGCCAGGGGGAAGGGACTGTTTGGTGGATGGCCCCGACATGAACGTCTGAAAAATGGTGAAGAACACGCTGCCGTTCTTCGGCACGCGCCCCTTCTTGCGGATGTCATCAGGGGCGATACGCACCAGCGCATCTTCGGGGAAAGCGGAGAATGCGTTGTAGGCCTGGTCGGCGAGAATGTTGCGATCTGCAAGGAACAGGATGCGCGGCCTGCGCCCCGCATCGCGGCTCCCCGTCTTCCAATCAGCCAGGTTCCAGCGAGAGTGGAACAACTTCCACGCCAACTGAAACGCGATGAACGTCTTGCCTGTCCCGGTCGCCAGCGTCAGCAGGATGCGCTGCTGGCCGTCCGCAATTGCTTCGAGCACATTGTTCACGGCGATGTCCTGATAATAGCGCGAGCCCCATGTACCGCCCCGATCCTCGAACGGCACCTCGGCAAAGCGGTCGCGCCAGTCATTCGCATTGGCGAAAGTCATCTTCCATAATTCTTCGGGAGACGGATAGGCTGCGACATCGCCCTCCTTGCCCGTTGCCATATCCACGCCGTAGATGCGCTGACCGTTGGTGGAGTAGGTGTAACGCACACCAAGCTTGTGCGCATATTGCTTGGCTTGCGCCAATCCCTCGGTGTGCGGCAAGCCCCAGCGCTTCGCCTCGATCAC
>JBBQNH010000023.1:0-29220 GCA_038329705.1 Burkholderiales bacterium
CCTGATCACGCAGGAGATGGGCAAGCCGTTGCGCGAAGCGCGCGCCGAGGTCGAAAAGTGCGCCGATGTGTGCGACTACTATGCGCAGCATGGAGAAGGATTCCTGCGCGCCGACACTGTGGCATCGGATGCCGGCAACAGCTATGTCGCACACTATCCACTCGGGGTGGTGCTGGCCGTGATGCCGTGGAACTTCCCCTTCTGGCAAGTGTTTCGCGCCGCCGCGCCGGCCCTGATGGCGGGCAACGGTCTGGTGCTGAAACACGCGGCGAATGTGCCGCAATGCGCGCTGGCGATCGAAGCGATATTTCACGACAGCGGTTTCCCGGCAGGCTTGTTCCGCACCCTGATGATCGGGGTCGATCAGGTCGCCGGCGTGATCGCCAGCCCGCATGTGCATGCCGTCACGCTCACCGGTTCGGAAGGCGCGGGGCGCAAGGTCGCGGCCTGTGCCGGAGAAAATTTGAAGAAGTGCGTGCTGGAGCTGGGCGGCTCGGATCCATTCATCGTGCTGCACGATGCGGACCTTGAGCTCGCCGTCGATGCGGCGGTGACATCGCGCTTCCTGAATTGCGGGCAATCCTGCATTGCCGCCAAGCGCTTCATTCTGGTGCCGCAGATCGCCGATGAATTCCTGCGCCGCTTCAAAAACAAAGTCGAAGCACTGGTACTGGGCGACCCGATGGACGATGCCACGCAGATAGGCCCGATGGCACGTCCCGACCTGCGCACGACGCTGCATCAACAGGTCACCGATTCCATCGCGCAGGGCGCGGTGGCGGTGACCGGCTGCAAACCGGTGGATCGGGAAGGATTTTTCTACCAGCCGTCGATCCTCGACCGCGTCACGGAAAAAACACGCGCCTGGCGTGAAGAATTATTCGGTCCGGTGGCGATCGTGATCCGCGCTGCGGGCGAAGAAGATGCGCTGCGCATCGCCAACGAAACACCGTTCGGTCTCGGCTCGTCGATCTGGAGCAAGGACACCGCGCGCGCCGAACAACTGGCAGCGCACATCCAGGCCGGCTGCACTTTCATCAACGGCATGGTCAAGTCCGATCCGCGTTTGCCCTTCGGCGGCGTGAAGGCCTCCGGCTACGGACGCGAATTATCAAAGTTGGGCATACACGAATTCGTCAACGCGAAGACAGTTTGGATACGCTAGGTTCCCGTGCTGTGTAAATTTCCAACGCGATGATTCCTGTAGAAGCGGGGCATGGCCCGCTCCTACAAATTTCTGGCCGGAAATAATCCGGTCAATCCGGTCCCTGTTTTTTCATGCTGATCATCAGCACGCCGGCCAGCACCAGCATCGAACCGGTGATTTGCTCGATCGACATGCGCTCGCCCAGGAACACGTAAGCCAGCAATATGGTCGAAACCGGGCCGATCGAGCCGATCATCGAGGTATGCATCGAACCGATACGGCGCATCGCCGCCGCCAGCAGGAATGCAGGCATCACGGTTGAAAATACCGCCATCGCAATACTCAACCCATAGACCCTGAGGGGAAGCTCCAGCGCCGAGACCTGATGCGTGACGGCGAACTGCAGCAGGCATGCGACGCACGCGACGGTCATCACATAGGCGGTGAAGCGGCTTGCGCCTATTCTCGCGATGGTATGTCCCGCACCGACCAGGTACACGGCATAGGCCAGCGCACTGATGAATACCAATACCGAACCCCGTACCGCGTCCAGTTCCATTGCCTTCATGTCATGCAGGAACACCAGTGCGATGCCCGCGTAGCTGATCAGCAATGCGATCCAGGCGGTTCGCCCGACCCTGTGTTTGAATAGCAGCGCGGAAATAAGCACCACCATGGTCGGATACAGGAACAGGATCAGCCTTTCCAGTCCGGCACTGATGAATTGCAAACCCAGAAAGTCGAGGTAGCTGGCGAGATAATAGCCGATCAACCCCAGCCCGAGGATGGCGAGCCTGTCCCTGGCGGTGAGTGCAATCGTGCGTTTATTCCGGTTTGCTTTTGCCGCAACGACCAGGAAGAACGGCAGCGCGAATGCCATGCGCAATGCCAGCAAGGTGATGGCATCCACCCTGTCCAGATAGGCAAGTTTGACCAGTATCGCCTTGGCCGAGAACCCGATCGCTGCGACTAGCGCAAAAATGACGCCGGCCAACTTGTGTTGTGGCAGAAAGATGCCTTGTGCTGCGGAAGACATTGTGGACACCCTGTGTAAATTGCGGGTCTTAAAGCCGCGTCCCTGCTAGTGTGCAGTCCCAGCACTGAGGCAGTTCAGGCAATCGCCTGCTGAACCACACTGACCAGACCTGCTCCGGCTATTTATCTGCGCGCTCCCGGGCACGACCGGAAGCCAGGCGAAAAATATTCAACAGGTCTTGTTCGCTTACGTCGATCACACCATCCATCCGGGTCAGCGCCCATTCGATATCCTGCTGTTCAAGCTCGCCAACATTGCCCGCAGCTTGTCGCGGCATGGCAACGCTGCGCATCGGATAACGTCTGCCGGTCAGATTGTTGATGGCAAACGCCAGCAACAGGGAAAGGATGGTATTGGCAATCACCACACTGGCAGTCCAACTCCAGCCGTGATGATGAAATTGCCCGGCTTCCAGCACCATGACCATCGCGGTCGCCCCGCCGGGCGGATGCAAACAATGCGACAAGTGCATAAGCAATACGGCCAAACCGACAGCACAGCTTGCGGCCAGAACCAGGTCTGGAATAAGCAGGCTGCACGCCCAGCCGACCAGTCCTGAAAGCAGGTTGCCCGCAACTGTCGGCCATGGCTGAGACATTGGACTATGCGGCACTGCAAACAGCAAAACTGCCGCAGCAGCAGCCGAGGCCAGCATGATCAGCGGATAACCCGTCTGGGGCAGATAACGCAATGTCAATCCCAACAACAACATACCGGCCGTTGCAGCCAGACCGGCACGGATCTTTTCAGGTAGCGGAACAGGATCGAAACTCGGTTTGAATGATGCCAACAACGCTTTGAAACTCATGGTGCGCTCCGCAAATACTTCGTCCCCGACAAGGAAAAAACCGGGATCAGAACAGAAATGACCGGGCAACGCCGGTTATATTGATGTATACGAAATGAATCTTACAGGTGTTTATTTCTGATGGCTATCAGCACCGCCCACACTCCCAGAGCGATGTAGCACAGCAGCGACCATTCCGGGATACCCAGGGTGAGAAAAGTCCAGCCTTTTTCCGCGCATTCGCCGGAGCCGTGCATCAGCTCTTTCAATACGCCGGACATCGGCATGGTGTCCAGCATGTAATCCAGGCCGGGACCGCAGGATGGCACCTGGTCCTTGGGCAGATGCTGGATCCAGATATGCCGCGAAGCGACCGCTACTCCGGTCAGGGACAGCAACACGATCAGCGCTGCGTAGATACGTTCGCCCAAACGCTTCGGACCGTGCACAGCAGCAAGCACGCACACGGCCAGAATGGAAACGAAGATCACGCGTTGCACCATGCACAACGGGCAGGGATCCTGATGTTCCACATATTGCAGGTACAGGCCGAAGCCCATCAGCCCGCTGGCAAACAATGCGCCTGCCAGATATAGCCAGCGATTGGAAATGCTTTGCCAGATTTTGAACATGTTCATGCGCACCTTTATATCGACTTGTTTGGGGAAACTGCCCGCACGAAGAATTCAATACATGCAGTCTATATTTCGAAAGGGGACAGTAACGGCATGATACTAGACCCTGACGAGGGAATGATTCTATCCGTCAGGTGCGGGGCTATCAATGAAATACAGTGTGAGCCAAGCAGGCGTCCGTTGCAAAAACATTCACCAGCCTGGATTTTCAGGCAGTGACGGTCTCGGGCTTGGCCATTTTTTTGATGGAAATGGTTGTCGGCTCAAGCTTGCGTTTGGCATGATTATCCACCAATTGTTGCAGCGAGATCTCTTCCAGATAGCTGTAGATCTTTTCGTTCAGACCCATCCACAGATCATGCGTGATACACGGCTGTTGTTCGCCCTGGCAGTTGCCCAAGCCGCCGCACTTGGTAGCGTCCAGCGGCTCGTCTACCGCAATCACGATCTCCGCAATGGATATCTTGCTGCTGGGTCGTGCCAGATAATAGCCGCCGCCCGGTCCGCGCACACTCTCTACAATCTTGTTTCTGCGCAGCTTGCCAAACAATTGTTCCAGATAAGAAAGCGATATCTTTTGCCGTTCGCTGATCGCGGCCAGTGTTACCGGCGCTTTTCCGCCGCGCATCGCGAGGTCAGTCATGGCTGTCACAGCGAAACGTCCTTTGGTCGTCAATCTCATGTCATCCCCCCGGTCATTGATAGAACTCGCAAATTCAAAGCCGCCATGATGCGACATGAACCTTAACTGGGAGGAATCATAGAATACCCGTGTTTTTCAGTCAACAATTTTATTCAAGTGATTGGGATCGAACTTGTCGGCCGTGGCGCGCTCCTCATCCACCGGCACACCCATCTTATCAAGCTGTTGCAGGATGAAGTCGATGCGCTGGTCCACCGTTACGCTATGTCCGATCAGTCCGTGCAAGGCCTTGTTGACCGGATCATTCTGGTCGTTGCCGATACCGTATGCATTGAAGCCGGCGGCCGCTTTTTTGTCTTCGTCGAGGATGCGCGCCGGGATGCCCGCCGCCGTCGCACCGGCCGGCACATCCTTCACCACCACTGCATTGGAGCCGATCTTCGCATTGTCGCCAATGTTGATCGGGCCGAGTATCTTCGCGCCCGCCCCGACCACCACGCCGTTGCCCAGGGTGGGATGGCGCTTACCCTCTTTCCAGGACGTGCCGCCCAGGGTCACACCGTGGTACAGCGTCACGTCATCGCCGATCTCGGCGGTCTCGCCGATCACCACGCCCATACCGTGGTCGATAAAGAAGCGCCGGCCGATGGTCGCCCCCGGATGGATCTCGATGCCGGTGAACCAGCGTGCGATGTGCGAAAGGAAACGCGCCAGCCATTTCAGGTTGACGTTCCACAAGGTATTCGACATGCGGTGCATGATGCGCGCATGCAGGCCGGGGTAGCAGGTCAGCACTTCGAACGTGCTGCGTGCGGCCGGGTCGCGGTCGAATACGCTGGCTATATCTTCTTTGATATTCTCGAACATCATGGTGTATTAACTGCCCGGATTTTCTTTTTGGTAACGTGCTCTGAGGCGCGCATTATACTCGGTGGCGATACTCAATATGCCGCGCAGGATGTTGATCTCCTCTTGTTCCAACCGCGTCCGTGCATACAGGCGGCGCAACCGCTGCATCAACCGGGCCGGGTTCTGCGTGGTGAGAAAGCCGATCTCGAACAGGGTCTTTTCCAGGTGCGCAAAGTATCCCTCCACCTGTTCATGCTGCGCGGGATGCGTTTCCGCCTTGATGGGCTGATAACTTTGCGCCGCCACGATCAATTCATAAGCCATCACCTGCACCGCCGCCGCGATGTTGAGCGAGGAAAAATCGGGGTGGGAAGGTATGTTGACCAGCACCTGCGCCTTGCCCATCTCCTCGTTGGTCAGGCCGGACATCTCGGTGCCGAACAGCATCGCCACCGGCTGCGTGGCGGCCTGCTGCAACACCAGCGGCATCGCCTCGCGCGGGGTCTTCACTTCGATCGAGATATCACGCAACCGCGCCGTCATCGCCACCGTGTGTACCACGCCGTGCAACGCCTCGTCGATCGAGCCGCACACCACCGCATCGCGCAGCACGTCATCGGCACCCGCCGCCATCGCCACCGCCTGCGGATCGGGAAAAAGACGCGGGTTGATCAGGTACAGGTGATGCAAGCCCATGGTCTTCATCGCGCGCGCCGCCGCGCCGATATTGCCCGGATGGGTGGTGTGGCTGAGCACTACCCGGATATTTGACAAAGGATTATGTATATTCAAAATGCGATTCCAACTAGAATACGAGGCTAGATTCTACCGCTCATTAAACCTAAAGACCTCCGCACAACGTAGCGAGCGCAGCTCAGACAAGGCGAAAAATTGCGAAAAACCGGAATGTATTACTTCAATACATGAGGATTTTGAGCAATTTTTTAACGCAGTATGTGCAAGCGCATAACCAATGACTTGGTTGGCGTAGTATGCCAACATAGTCAGATGGCTAGTAGTTTTATCAGTAGTTGCGAGGTGGTCTTTCATTAAAAAGGTCGTACTTACATGCATCCCATGCTCAACATCGCGGTGAAAGCCGCACGTCGCGCCGGCAATCTGATCCACCGCTCCGCCGACAAGATCGACCATCTCACCATCACCAAAAAATCCCATGCGGATTTCGTCAGCGAGGTGGATCGCGCCGCCGAGCAGACCATCATCGAAACCCTGCTGGATGCTTATCCGGACCACGCGATTCTAGCAGAAGAGAGTGGCAGCCAAGGCGAGTCGGAATTTCTCTGGATCATTGATCCACTGGATGGCACGACCAATTTCCTGCACGGTGTTCCGCAATATGCGGTATCCATCGCCTTGCAACACAAGGACATCATCACCCAGGCGGTGGTATACGATCCCACCAAGAACGAGTTGTTCACCGCCACGCGCGGGCGCGGCGCATTCCTCAACGACAAACGCCTGCGCGTCACCAAACGCCTGCACCTGGCCGACAGCCTGATCGGCACCGGCTTCCCCTATACCCGGTTCGAGCACATGGATGCCTACCTGGCGATCTTCAAAGAACTCATGCAACAGACCGCCGGCCTGCGCCGCCCCGGCGCCGCATCCCTGGATCTGGCCTGGATGGCCGCGGGACGCTACGACGGTTTTTTCGAAACCGGCCTGCAACCCTGGGACATCGCTGCCGGCACGCTGCTGATCACCGAGGCAGGCGGCATGGTCAGCGACCTGGTCGGCAACGATACGTTCCTCAAGACCGGGCATCTGTGCGCGGGCAATCCCGACATCCATACGCTGCTGTTGCAGGTGATGGCACCCCACCTGACCGCCAGCCTGAAATCTTCCGGAACTTGAACATGCATCGTGCTGCGGCACTTGAGCTGATATTGCACAGCGAGATCCCGATCTCGAAAGCGATGGGCGTCAGGGTAAGCAGCTACGATAGGGCAAGCCTGACGCTTGCCGCACCATTGACCCCGAACACCAATCATAAAAGCACCGCGTTCGGCGGCAGTCTTTATTCCCTTGCGGTATTGTGCGGATGGGGTTTGCTGCATCTCAGGCTTGTCGAAGCAAAGCTGCACCGGCACATCGTCATACAGGAAGGCACCATCCGCTACTTGCATCCGGTGCTGCAAAGCCTGCACGCCGAGTGCCGGATAGAAGATGCGGCTTTCCAGCGTTTCATGCGCACACTGAACAAGCATGGGAGTGCACGACTGTCACTCGACGTGGTCATCAGGAATGACGATCTGGTCGCCGCCGAATTCACCGGCCGCTACGTGGTTCATCGATAGGAATCACCTGCAAAGCCGGCTGTTAACCAAGCGGCAACCGGTTAACGCGTGAGTCACGCGGGTAACTTGAAAGTAGCTAAACGTCTTTCATCTTCATCACGGGATATGCCGCGGTCGCGTCACCCGGGGTACCAAACCGGTAAGTGTTCTTGCCCGCCGCCTTGGCGGCATACATAGCCTTGTCCGCCACGATCAGCAGGGTGCCAGCGGTGGTGGCATCGTCGGGATAGCTGGCAATACCGATACTCGCGCCAATTTTAGCTTTCCCGCCTGTCAGTTCAAAAGGTTGGTCGATCGATTCGATGATCTTTTCGGCCACCATCATCACATCCCCGCGGTGATGGGTGTCATTCAGGAGTATCGTGAATTCATCGCCGCCGAGACGGGCCAACGTATCGCTTTCACGAACGCACAGACGCAAACGCGCGGCCACCTGCTCCAGCAGCACATCGCCGGCATGGTGGCCCATCGTATCGTTGACATGCTTGAAACCATCCAGATCGATGTACATCAGCGTGACATTGCTCTTGCCGCGTTTCGCCATCGTGATAGCCTGCCCGAGCCGGTCGTAAAACAGGCTGCGGTTGGGCAAATGCGTCAGCTCATCATAGTGCGCCAATTGCTCGATGCGTTTTATCGCCAGCTTTTGTTCACTGACATCGCGTAACATGCCGGTAAACAAATGGGCGTCGCCCAGCTTGATCTCGGTCACTGTCAATTCCATCGGGAAAGGCCTGCCATCCTTGCGTCGTCCCTGCAGTTCCCGGGTTTTGCCGATCACATGCGGCTCACCGGTTTGCAAATACTGTGAGATATAGCTGTCGTGCTTTCCGCGATGCTCTGGCGGCATCAATACCGAGACATTCTTGCCGAGTATCTCTGCTTCGCTGTAGCCGAATATTTTTTGCGCGGCGCGATTGAATGACAACAGCTTGCCTTTGGTATCGATGGTGACGATCCCTTCAGCCGCCATTTCCAGTATCTTGTGCGCCTTGGTGCTCTCCAGCTCCAGGGCGTTTTGCAGAGGCCCCACCACGAAATACCAGAAGAACGGGACGCACAGCGAAGTCAGCAGGGTCGCATCGACAAGGGCTTCCGTCCAGTTGGTCTCTGTTTGCACCTCGATAACGGCGAGCAGGTACATGATGCCCAACTCGACGAGGAAGACGTACGCGAGCAGGATCAGGAATATCCTCAGCGGATGTTGCCTGTCAAACATATTTCAACACTCCTGAAAACCGGAGGATGGAGCTGACCGATCAAACTTCGCTTTGCACTTAAAGCCTGTCATGATAACTTTCCGAAAATACAATAAACCCCACAGCCAAACCGGCCAACGATGAGCACCCCCGATTCTAGCCCAAATCACACACCGATGATGCAGCAATACCTGCGCATCAAGGCTGAACATCGCGACATGTTGCTGTTCTACCGCATGGGCGATTTCTACGAGCTGTTCCACGAAGATGCCACCCGCGCGGCCAAACTGCTCGACATCACGCTGACCCAGCGCGGCGCCTCCAATGGCGCGCCGATCAAAATGGCCGGCGTACCCTATCACGCCGCAGAGCAATATCTGGCGCGGTTGGTCAAGCTGGGCGAATCAGTTGCCATCTGCGAGCAGATCGGCGACCCCGCCACCAGCAAGGGCCCTGTTGAGCGTAAGGTAATGCGCATCGTCACGCCCGGTACGGTTACCGATTCTGCCCTGCTCGAGGAAAAGCGCGACTGCCTGCTGCTCGCGCTGCACCAACGGCAGAACATGGTCGGCATGGCCTGGCTCAACCTCGCTTCCGGGCAATTCTTCGTCGCCGAAACATCTGCATCCGACCTGCCCGCTGAACTTGAACGACTGCAACCCTCCGAGATATTGTTTTCAGAGGATGGAAAAGCTCCACAGTTCCAGCATTCCGCAATTAAATCATTGCCCGTCTGGCACTTCGATCTGAAAATAGCGCGCCGCGCGCTGTGCCAGCAATTCAGCACGCTCGACCTGGCCGGATTCGGTTGCGACGATTTCACCGTCGGGCTGGAAGCCGCCGGCGCCCTGCTCGGCTACGCCAGGCTCACGCAGGGGCAAGCCATCTCGCATGTCCGCAGCATGCAGGTTTACAGCGCAGACCAATATGTTCGCATGGACGCCGCGACGCGGCGCAACCTGGAGCTCACCCAGACACTGCGCGGCGAACCCGCCCCCACCCTGCTGTCGCTGCTCGACACCTGCGCGACCAACATGGGCAGCCGTCTGCTGCACCACTGGCTGCATCATCCTTTGCGCGACCGGAACATCTTGCGGGAAAGGCTGGATGCGGTGGACAAACTCGGTGAGATCCACCGCAAGGTTCACGAGTTACTCAAACCCAGTGTCGATGTGGAACGCATCACCGCGCGTATCGCGCTGCGCAGCGCAAGACCGCGCGACCTGTCAGGTTTGCGCGACACATTGAAACAACTTCCCGAATTGCACTCCACCTTGTTCCCTCGCCCTTCAAGGGAGAGGGCTAGGGAGAGGGTGGAAACATCAACATTGCTGCAAACTCTCGCAGATGAATTGCAAGCCGATAATGCATTGGTCGAATTGCTCAAGAAAATGTTGAAAGCGGAACCCTCTTCTGTACTGCGCGAAGGCGGCGTGATCGCCGACGGCTACGACAACGATCTGGACGAACTGCGCGGCATCCAGACCAACTGCGGCGATTTCCTGCTGGCACTGGAAGCGCGCGAGCGCGAACGCACCGGCATCACTACACTAAAGGTTGAATACAACCGCGTGCACGGTTTTTACATCGAAGTGAGCAGGGCGCAGAGCGTCAATGTGCCGGACGATTACCGCCGCCGCCAGACGCTGAAGAATGCCGAACGCTACATCACGCCGGAACTCAAGACCTTCGAGGACAAGGCACTGTCCGCCAACGAGCGCGCGTTGGCACGCGAAAAATATCTTTACGAACAACTGCTCGACCAGCTCGCGCCGTTCATCCCGCAACTGCAGCGTATCGCTGCGGCGATCGCCGAATTCGACGTACTCGCCACGTTTGCCGAACGCGCCGCGACACTTAATTTCAACGCCCCGCAATTTTCAGAAGAGCAGCAGATCAGTATCACGAAGGGTCGGCATCCGGTGGTCGAAGCGCAAGTCGACAGTTTCACGCCGAACGACACCACACTCAACGATGCGCGTCGCATGCTGCTGATCACCGGGCCGAACATGGGCGGCAAGTCCACCTACATGCGCCAGGTCGCATTGATCGCGCTGCTCGCACACGTCGGCTGTTTCGTTCCCGCGCAATCCGCCGTGCTCGGCGAGATCGACCAGATATTCACCCGCATCGGCGCATCAGACGATCTCGCCAGCGGGCGTTCCACCTTCATGGTCGAGATGACCGAGGCCGCCAACATCCTGCACAACGCCACCGAACGCAGTTTGGTTTTGGTGGATGAGATCGGGCGCGGCACCTCCACCTTCGACGGCCTCGCCCTCGCCTATGCCATCTCGCGACATTTACTGGACAACAACCGCAGCTATACCCTGTTCGCCACCCACTACTTTGAACTCACGCGACTTGCCGAAGAATTCTCGCAACTCGCCAACGTCCATCTCGCCGCCATCGAACACCAGCACAGCATCGTGTTCCTGCATGCGGTCAATGAAGGCGCCGCCAGCCAGAGCTACGGCCTGCAGGTCGCCGCGCTCGCGGGCGTACCGAACAGCGTGATCCGCACCGCGAAAAAGCAACTGGTTAGACTGGAACAACAGAGCGCCGCGCAGAATCCGCAGGGTGACTTGTTCACTGCCGTGCCCGACGCACCTGAGTCGGAGGAACATCCGCTGTTAAGCGCATTGCGCGATGTGCAGCCGGATGACCTGAGTCCAAAGGAAGCGATGGAGAAACTGTATCAGTTGAAGAAGCTGGTGTAATATCCACTGGCAACCAAGGAGAAAACCATGGGACAAGCACTACACGCGTTAGGCATAGACAGCATGAGCGTTGAAGATCGCATCGCGCTGGTGCAAGACATCTGGGATTCGGTTGCCGTCGAAACGGGCTTGCTACCGCCCACCAAGGCAGAGCAAGCCGAACTGGAACGTCGCCTGACCGAAGATGACGCATCGCCCAACGACACGATCACCTGGGAAACAATCAAAGCCGAAGCACAATCCCGCTGGCAGCGCTGATGCGCCAAGTTGTTTTTCGTAAACAGGCGCGCCTTGAATTCGACAAGGCTAGTGACTGGTACGAAAAGGAACGTCTTGGCCTCGGCATGGAATTCCTCGCTGAAATCCAACGCCTGATTCACCGCATCGCCAGTTCACCCGAGCAATTCCCGATGCTCTACCGCGATGTGCGCAAAGCCGTCGTTCGCCGCTTTCCTTATTGCATCTATATTCCGCGAACGAGATCAACAAATCATCGTGCTGGCGATATTCCACAGCGCGCGCAATCCGGTCCAATGGCAACAGCGGACATGAGCTGAAATTCAAAGACAATCCGAATATGGAACATTTAATTGTTATAGCAAAACCACCGGGGGTAGCTTGGCGAAGCTGATTTGGATGTTGAATAAATAGGTTTTTACACGAAGTGACTCAGTTGCCCTCTGATACTTCAATTGCGCTGCCGAACGGTAACATCCCCAGGATGATCATCCACGTAGAATTTGACGGACTTGCGCGAACCCGGTTTCTTCTTGTGGGTGACCACGCCGCGGATATCATCCAGACCGGAGATAGCCTCATCGGGAAAGGCAGGATTGAGCGCATGCAGCCGCCAGCCACCCTGTTCGTCGCGCTGCAGCTGGCGGAAGATGTATTCCTCTTTGAGCCAGCCGATCACGTATGAGCCGTCCTTCGCGCGCAAATCCGGTTCAATGACCAGTATCTCGCCTTCCACGAACTCCGGCTCCATACTGTTACCCAGCACCATCAGCGCGACCATGTCCTTTCCTGAACAACTGCTGCCGGCGTCACTATTTCCAGTCAGGGCGTCTGCTTGCGCAGTAGCGGAAACGACGGGGATGTTGATGGGCTTGCGCGTTTGCATGTGATGAGCTCCTTGCGTGAACTGGCTTAATGATAGCGCCAAATTCATAGCAAATGAACACGAACATGTTGCTGGTGTATCACACTACCGGCGTTGCGTGGATACATGACCGGGTGTAGATTGCAGCATCCATCATCGGGAGCCATGACATGGCAGATCGTTACTTCACCAAACAGACTTTTACCTTCCTCTCCGCCCTCGCAGAAAACAACACCCGCGTGTGGTTCGACGATCACAAACAGGATTACGAGAATTACGCGCGCGAACCCGCCCTGGATTTCATCAGCGACATGGACGATGAATTGCGCACGATCTCCAAGCATTTCCGCGCTGTACCGAAGAAGGTTGGTGGCTCGCTGATGCGCATCTACCGCGATACGCGCTTTTCCCGCGACAAGACACCCTACAAGACCAACATCGGTATCCAGTTCCGTCATGAAGTGGGCAAGGATATCCACGCACCGGGGTATTACGTGCACATCGCACCGGACGAATGTTTCGTCGGGGTCGGACTGTGGCATCCCGATGCGGATGCGTTGTTCAAGATACGCGAAGGCATATTGAACAATGGCGACGCATGGGTGGCGGCGCGTGACAACAAGGCGTTCCACAAACATTTCTCGCTGGCAGGCGATTCGCTCAGCAACGCACCGCGCGGCTACGCCAGGGATCATCCGTTGATGGAAGACCTGAAGCGCAAGGACTTCATCGCGCTTGCCGCGCTGAACAGGGCGGAAGTTACCTCGGCTAATTTCCGCGCACTGGTGGCGGAGCGGTTCAAACAGGCAGGGCCATTAATGCGCTTCCTGTGCGGCGCTGTGGAATTGCAGTTTTAAAATGGAACGATCATGAAATTGCGCATATTGATATTGGGCCACGGCGAGATGGGCCATGCGATGGAATATCTGCTCGCTGCACGGCACGATGTGCGCATCTGGGACATCACCGGCGTGGTCAAAGGTTGCAAAGCGACACTGGAGGAGGAAGTCGCCGAAGCACAGGTGATCCTGTTCTGCCTGCCGGTGAATCCGCACCACGAGATCGCCGGCCGCATCGCGCCACATCTTGCGCAGGATAGTTTGTGCCTGAGCATCGCCAAGGGTCTGGATGAATCGGGCCGCACGGCGGCACAGGTTTTCGACAGCGTGTTTGCCAGCAAGCATCGTTACGGCGTTATGTATGGGCCGATGATCGCGGAAGAACTCAGGGCCGGACGATTTGGTTTTGCCGATGTGGTGGTTTCCGGCACGACGCATTTCGCAATCATAAAAAGTCTGTTCCGTGGCAGCACGCTGGTGTGCCAGCAGGCAACGGACATGCACGGCAGGAGCTGGTCGGTGATCCTGAAGAATGTGTATGCGATCCTGTTCGGCGTGGCGGACGAGCTGAATCTGGGCAAGAACATGCGCGGTCACCTGATGGTCGCGGCGATGGCGGAACTGTCCGGCATCGTGCAGTCGCTTGGCGGACGGGCGCGTACGCCCTACAGCTATGCCGGTCTGGGCGACTTGACGACGACCGGCACCAGCGAGGATTCACATCACCATACGCTGGGACGGCAACTGGCGCGCGGCGAGTGGTCGGACATTTCCGGCGAGGGGGTGCATACCCTGCGCATGGTGGAAAGATTCAGTCCATTCGACTGGCGCGGCTATCCGCTGTTCGCATTGGCGCACGGCATCGTTACTGCGCCCGAGACGTTAGATGAAAGACTGGAAGATTATCTGAAGCAACTGCGCGAAACGGAGAGCTGCGCGATTTGAGATAGAAAGACTTGCGCCGGAATAATGATCATCATGCAAGCCGGATTCAGCGTGCGGGGCGGGCCCGGATCAGTGCCCCGCCTTCCCGGAAGTGGCGATGCCAGAGATCTTGCCGAGCACGTCGGACAATTCCTTTACCTGGGCTTCCAGCACGGTCACTTGTTTTGCTTTGGCTTCCAGTTCGGCAAGCGCTTTTAATTTGCTTTCCACGTGCTTCGCCGTGGTTGTCATCTCGACGTTCTTTTCCTGTTCCTGCTTGAGGCTCGTCCTGAGTTGCTCGATGGTTCTTTCAAGGTCGAGCGTCTTTTTCTTTTCCTGTTCAAGCTGGGCGTTCTTTTGTACCAGTTCCAGCGCCTTGTGCTGTTCTTCGCTTAGATTGCTTTGCGCGACATCCCCCGCTGTCTTGTCGGGGTAGGCGCGAAGCTTGATCGTGGTCTTGTCTGCATTTGACATCGTGCACCTCTGTGCTCGTTAAGCTGTTCGGGGTAAGGCCCTATCCATGCCGCGAAAAAAGTATAGCACGTTGCCCCGCAACTGCTTGAGCGCCAACAGCAACCTTACCGGCTATTTGGAAACGGCCTGGGTGCTTTCCTCGGGCTCAACGAATATGATCGACGCCCCTCGTGCATTGGTCTGGGGTTCAGCATTGGCCTGGGCCTGGGCTTGCGCATTGACCTCGGCTTTCGCATTGACTTGGGGTTCTGCGTTGATTGTTGGTTGTTTATTGGTCGCGGTTTGCTTATTGGCAGGACTGGCGGGTTTGACGATTCCTGCGGATGCCGTCCCGGTGGCTGCCGACCCCGGGGAATCATTCTTGATCGGCGGACCGTCAAGCGGGGCAACGGGCACAGGTATGGCTTTCACCGGCTGGGGTGTTGCCATAATCGTTTTGGCTGCGGGCCGGGTCGCTGACAACTTGACGGGCTGTTGTATACCCGTTCCAGACTTTACTGTTTTCTGGACACTTGCAAGCGGCAGAGCCGGCGGCTTGCCGGCTTTCGATTGTTCGGATACCGGACTGGCGACGGCTGCCTTGGCAGCTTGCACAACTGGCGGCGGCGGCTTCGGCAGCGGGCCGGATAGCAAGCCGTTAATTTCGGTTTGTATCAGGGAAATCGATTTCCGTCCCGACGGATGCGGGTCGGGTGCGATGGTTTCAGGCGCGAAAACCGGCTGACTGACCTGTATCCTTTCGCTCAATGGCAGCGGCGGCACCACGATCTCCTCTTTTTGATAAGTGATCCATCCCTGCCACACTGCTGTCGGGATCGCTATCGCCACCAGCGCCGCCAGCAACCATGCGCGGCGCTTCCTGTCTTGTTCGCGAATCACGCGAACCTTTGCCCCACCCAGGAAGGTACGCGTGATCCTGGCCTCGCCCAGGTCCGACCACTTGTTCGCGCGCGGTTGTGGATTGATAGTCAGCAATTGACGATCCAGAATATCGAATTGGCTGATTTCGTGCCCCATCCTAATTTACTCCTGATTATTACTATCCTGCCGAAACATGATAACAAGATGAATTATGGCTTGTCATCGCTAATACCCCGGCACCCGGCATTCCCGCCGTATCAACGAAGCTGCGGCAAGGAGCTGTTGTGCTGTCGCGGCTACTCGATCGACAACTGTATCTTCTCCTGCGGGGGTGCCGGCTGTTGTGGCTGTTGCGGCTTTTCCAGATTGGCCATTTCCAGCTGCTGCATTTCCTGCTGCAGCTTGGCAAGTTGTTCTGCCTCAAACTCGCGTTTCTTTACTTCCTGTGCCGCCAGTTCCTTTTTTCTTTCTTCTTCCATCTGTTCCGGGGTCTTGTACTCGTGCAGGGTCAGCGTGGTCTCGCCTGCCATAGAGGCCGGCTCACCGCGCTTGCTCTTGAGCTTGATGTTGAGGCGCAGTTCGTTGGCTGAATCGGCATTGCGTATCGCCTCTTCGTAGGCGATATGACCTTCGTTGTACAGTTCGAACAAGGACCAGTCGAAGGTGCGCATACCGAGCTCGCGGGATTTTTCCATAACACCCTTGATCTCGTTGAATTCGCCCTTGAATATCTTATCGGCGATGGTCGGTGTATTGATCAGGATCTCGATGGCTGCCCGGCGTCCTTTGCCGTCCGTGGTGCGCACCAGCCGCTGCGATACCAGCGCGCGCAGGTTGGCGGAAATATCCATCAGCAACTGGTTACGCCGCTCCTCCGGGAAGAAGTTGATGATGCGATCCAGGGTCTGGTTGGTGCTGTTGGCGTGCAGCGTGCCCAGGCACAGATGACCGGTCTCGGCGAATGCGATAGCATGCTCCATGGTTTCCGCATCGCGTATCTCGCCGATCAGGATCACGTCCGGCGCCTGGCGCAGCGTGTTCTTCAATGCGTGATGCCAGCTGTGCGTATCCACGCCGACTTCGCGGTGGGTGACCAGTGATTTCTGGGATACATGCACATATTCCACCGGGTCTTCAACGGTGATGATGTGCCCCTTGGAAGTGCGGTTGCGATGGTCGATCATCGCGGCCAATGATGTGGATTTGCCCGAACCGGTTCCGCCGACCACCAGCACCAGCCCGCGCTTGTTCATGACCACATCCTTGAGTATCTCCGGCAGCATGAGCTTTTCAAAGTTGGGGATCTCGGCCGCGATGGTGCGGATGACCATGCCGACATTCTGCTGCTGGACAAAGACATTGACACGGAAGCGCGAGACGCCGGGAACGGAGATGGCAAAGTTGCATTCCATCTCCTTGGCGAACTCCGCGCGCTGGGTTTCATTCATCAGCGCATGCGCCAATTGGCGGGTGATCTCGCCGGTGAGCTTTTGCGAGGTCATCGGTTGCATCTCGCCCTGCGATTTCATGCTGGGCGGAAAGTCGCTGGCGATGAACAGGTCGGAACCGCCCGCCTTGCCCATGGCGGTGAGCAGCTTGATGATGTATTCGTATGCTTGCTGGTCGTTAAGGGCAGCCATAAGATTTCCTCGCTACGGTGATTCGGCAAATATCTGTCCTGCTTATTCTAGCAGCAAGCAGGGTGAAAGTTGCAGTGCCACAAGCCATATGAAAATGGCCCGAAAATACGGGAAACCCATTCTCGTTTCTTTACAGCTCTTTGGAAGTTCTTTTGGGATTAATGGAATTCTTCGGGATAATGGGTTTTTCAGGATAATGTCTGCCTCTGCATGATCAAGATACCCAAATGAAGCGATGCACGCCGGACACTTGCCATGACGTAATCTGCCGTGGTGTAACCAACTTTGGCACCAGGCAACCGGGAACAGGACGATAGATGCCGCACCTCGTCGTTTCCGTCTCGGGTCACGGTTTTGGCCATATCGCCCAGACCGCACCCATCCTGAACTCACTACACCGCCACTTTCCCGGATTGCGTCTGACGGTGCGTTCTTCCGCACCCGTTGCCCAACTGCGTTCACGCATTCATGTGCCATTCAATCATCTCGGCAGCGAAGGCGACATCGGCATGATGATGTCCTCGGCGCTGGATGTGCAGGTCGAACAAAGCCGCGCGGCCTATCGTGCCTTTCATGCAGATTGGGATGCGCGCGTTAACGATGAAGCGCACCTGCTGCACGATCTCAAGGCCGACCTGGTGCTTTCCGACGTCGGCTATCTGCCGCTGGCGGGCGCGCAGCGCGCCGGGATCCACAATGTCGCATTGTGTTCGCTGAACTGGGCGGACATCTATCGCCATTACTGCGGCAATGATGCCATCGCCGTGCAGATACACGATTGTTACGCCGACGCCGATGCCTTCCTGCGCGCCTCGCCAGGCATGCCGATGGCCGACCTGCCCAACCTTGTTCCCGTGCCACCCATCGCGGCAATCGGCACCAACCGGCGCGCAGAACTCAGACTACGCCTGCAATTAACGGGCGACGAAATGCTGGTGCTGGTCAGCCTGGGCGGCATCGCCAGCCGTTTGCCGATGGAAGCGTGGCCGAGGATAAAAGGTGTGCGCTGGCTGGTACAGGAAGACTGGCGGGTCAAACATCCCGATGCCATCATCCTTGAAACATTAAGGATGGATTTCAGCGATCTGCTCGCCAGCAGCGACGCGCTACTCTGCAAACCCGGCTACGGCAGTTTCGTCGAAGCCGCCGGCAGCGGCGTGCCGGTGATCTACGTCGATCGCCCCGACTGGCCGGAAGCACCAGCCCTGATCGAATGGCTGCAACAGCACGGCCTGTGCCGCGAGGTCTCGCGAGGTGCGCTAAACAAGGGAGAGTTAGCAGATGCGCTGGAACAACTCTGGGATTCACCGCGCCCCAAGCCGGTGATACCGGATGGAGCTGAATGGGTGGCGGAGTGGTTAGCAGAAAGACTGGAATCGTAGATTTGTGTTCATATTAAGCACAAAAATCGCTGCACAACGTCGCGAGCGAAGGTTGAGCTAGGCGCGGCAGGTTGAGAAAGCGGAATGTACAAAAAGTACATGAGCATTTCGAGATCTGCCGCAACAACGCCCGACCGAGCGCAGCAGTTGTGCAGCGATTTTTTTAGTGGACGTGGCCGCCCTCTTCATGCACATGCCCATGCGCCAACTCATCCCCGGTGGCTTTGCGTAAGTTCGTCACGGTGCAATTGAAGGTGAGCGTCTTGCCGGCCAGCGGATGATTGCCGTCCACCGTCACCTCGTCGTCGGTCACTTCCAGTACGGTAAACAGGATGAAGTCCTCGTCATCCGACGCTTCCGGGGCACCCTCGAATTGCATGCCGACCGCGACGTCTTTCGGGAATGAACTGCGCGACTCGACTGCGACCATACTGTGGTCGTATTCGCCGAAGGCGTCATCGGGCGGCATGGTAACGCTGATTTTGTCGCCTATTTTTTTGCCGTGCAGCGCTTCTTCGACCAGCGGGAATATCCCGTCGTAACCACCATGCAGGTAGCTGATCTGTTCCTCGACCCTCTCCAGCAACTCACCGGACGAATCGAATAGTTCGTAGTTCAGGGAAACAATCATATCTTTGGCGATCTTCATTTCATATCCTTTATCAAATCGAGAATTTCCTGCGCATGTCCGTGTGCCTGGACGCCGTACATGACATGGCGCAGCTTGCCGTGTTTGTCGATCACGAACGTGGAACGTTTGATGGACATTTTCTTTTGCCCGTCCACTTCCTTTTCATACATCACGCCATAACGCTTGCAGATACGCGCATCCGGATCGGAGAGCAACAACACCGACAGTCCGTATTTGTCGCGAAACGAGGCATGGCTCAGGCAGTCATCGCGACTGATGCCGATCACGATGCTGTCCAGCTTGCCGAACTCGTCCTCCAGCGCGGTGAACTCATTGGCTTCCATGGTGCAGCCCGGAGTGTCGTCCCTGGGGTAGAAATACAGCACGACGATGTTCTTGCCCTGTTGTGACGCGAGGCTGAAAGCCTGCATATCGGAATCCGGCAACTCGAAGTGCGGCGCTTCTATTCCAGTTACAAGTTGCATTGTCATCGATATTTCTCCCTGCCTGTCATTCTAAACACTTTTTGACTGCTTATAAAATTTTTTGCTTATGTCGTGGACGGGCAGGACACGACTATAATCCACCCGATGAAAAATAAACCCACCCTGCTCGGCGAACTATCCGTCAAGGAATTCCTGCGTGATTACTGGCAGAAAAAACCTCTGCTGATCCGCAAGGCTTTCCCGGATTTCAATGGCTTTATAGACCCGCAGCAATTGCTGGCACTGGCCTGCACGGAAGATGTACAGGCACGATTGGTGACGCAACGGCGCGGCAAATTCGAATTGCGGCAATCGCCATTCGAACCGGCAGACATGGATAGCCTCGGCAAGAGCAAGTGGACGGTGCTGGTACAGGGCGTGAATCATCATCTTCCCGAGGCAGCCGAATTGCTCAAGCATTTTTCCTTCATCCCGCACGCGCGCCTGGATGACCTGATGGTGAGCTACGCACCCAAGGGCGGCGGTGTGGGTCCGCACTTCGACTCCTACGATGTTTTCCTGCTGCAGGGTTCGGGGCATCGCCGCTGGCAGATCTCGGCGCAGGCCGATCGCAGCCTGATCCCCGGCGCACCGCTGCGCATCCTGCGCGATTTCAGGGTCGGGCAGGAATGGGTGCTGGAAGCCGGCGATATGCTTTATCTGCCGCCGCATTATGCGCACAACGGCGTCGCCGAGGACGACTGCATGACCTATTCCATCGGGTTCCGCACGCCGGCGTACCAGGAATTGGCCGAGCAGTTCCTGGTCTATCTGCAGGACCGCATCGAAGTGGGCGGCATGTACGCCGACCCCGACCTGAAGACGCAGAAACATCCTTCCGAGATCAGCGCCGCGATGCTGCGCCAGACCGGGCAAGCCATCAAACAAGTGCGCTGGGACCAGGAGGACGTCGCCAACTTCCTCGGCTGCTATTTGAGCGAGCCCAAGCCGCATATTTTTTTCGACGTGCCAGAACGGCCGCTGAGCCCGGCGAAATTCAGGCAGGCGATACAAAAGCAGGGCACAAAGCTGGCCCTGAAGAGCCAGATGCTCTGTCATGCCGAATGGATCTTCATGAACGGCGAAGCCCACCGGGTGAACGCGCGCGACTACGCAAGCCTGCGCGACCTGGCCGACCAACGCGGATCCTCCGCCCTGAATGAATGCACGGACGAGTCAACCAAACTACTTTACCAATGGTATCTGGACGGCTATATTTCCATCGACTGAACTTCGGGGGCAGATCATGAGCAACGAAGAATTACAGCACACCCAACTCGACGGTATCACCGACTACACCGCCGCACTCGACACACTGTGCAAGCTGGCGCAACGCAACCTGTACCTGTTCGAAAAGGATTTCGACGGGCTGGGCTATAACAGCGAAGCGCGCTATACGACGTTGCGCAATTTTCTGCTCGCCAATCCGGCCCACCGGCTGTACGTGCTGGCCCACGACATGCACTATTTGTCCACGCTATGCCCGCGCATGCTGATGCTGCTGCAGCAGTTCGGCACCAGCATGAGCATCCATCAAACGCCCAAGAACCTGCAGCACATCACCGAGCCGTTTTCCGTTGCGGACGAGTCGAATTATGTGCGCCGCTTTCACTTCGACGACCCGCGCGGCATTCTGGCCGTGCATGATCCGGAGCAGGCGCGCGCGCTGAAATCGCGCTTTCTGGAGATGTGGGGACCGTCCCATCTTGCTGTTTCTTCTACTAAACTTGGTCTCTAAAAAATATTGTTTGCAACCATCTTGTTTTCCTAATATTCCCTGCTAGAATGCGCCGCCTTTGATTTTGGGCGCATACCAGATCATTTTTTCGGTACGCCTGAATCCGGGCAAAACCCAGTATCCCAACCTCAACCTTACTCTAAGGAAAACTCAAATGAAACGCCTCGCGCTTGTGGCCTCACTGTTGGCTCTTGCACTGACCGCCTGCGGTCAAAAACCTGCTGAAACTGCTGCTCCCGTTCCGGCTCCCGCTCCTGTTGTTGCCCCTGTTGCAGCTGCTGACACAACAGCCGCGTCTGCACCTGCACCGGCCGCACCTACTGCACCGGCAGAAGAAACAAAGAAATAAGAATTCCTGCTACCAACAAAAAGCCGACGCAAGTCGGCTTTTTGTTTTCCAGATGCATCATATGAAATTCAGGCGATCTCGCGCCAGCCAAATCCCTCGTCCTGTGTCGCCACGCCGATCCATTCCTCTTCGCAACCTATCGCCGCCGACAATGCCTTGACGGCAAGCTCGGGTAAATTGTTGCGTTTGCTGAGATGCGCAGCGATCAGGTGCTGCAATTTGCTCACATCGAGACTGGCCAGTATCCCGGCTGCCTCCCGGTTGTTCAGGTGTCCATATCGCCCGCCCACGCGCTGTTTCAGACTGTACGGATAATCCCCGTTCATTAGCAGGTCGGCATCGTGATTGCATTCCAGAACCAGCGCATCACAGCCGCTCAGCGTCTGCTCGATATGCGCCGTACTGCATCCGGCATCGGTCAACACTCCCAGTCGCCGTGCACCATCGCTGAACACGAATTGCACCGGCTCGGCGGCATCGTGCGGCACCGGATAGGGGGTGACCTCGATGTCGCCAATGGCGAATACCAGGTGGGAGTCGATCTCGCGGATATCGGCGATGCCTTTGAACGCTTTCTGCTGGGCACGCAACGTGCCATGTGTCAGCCAGACCGGCAGCGCATATTTGCGTGCCAGCCGCGCCACACCGCCGATATGATCACCGTGTTCATGGGTGACGACGATACCGCTCAATGTTTCGGGAGCCACACCCTGACGGGCCAGACGCGCAACGGTGTCCTGCAATCCGAAACCGCAATCCAGCAATATGTGTGTATCGCCCACTGCAACCAGCAGCGCGTTCCCTTCGCTGCCGCTGCCCAAAGAAGAAAAACGCAGGGACATCAGCGGTTCGCGATCACTGCTGCGAACTGATGTTCTTGTAGACCGCCTCAAGCATCTGTTTACCGACCTTGTTGCTCGCACCATTCTGATCGACGATGGACACATCGCAGGAAGCTCCGCCGTCCTTGACGATCACGCGGTAGTGATTGACGGTGTCTTCGCTCTTCTTCCAGAACTTCAGCTTGTCCAGCCAGCCCCGCTCCAGCTTGACGGGCTTCAGGTAGTAGATGCCCTTGTCGCGATCCTTGTCTTCCAACGCAATGCCCGCGCTATCGACGGCAAGACCCACCTTGCGCCAGGATCGGTCGAAAGGATCATTGATCACGATGAGGGTGCTGCCGTCGGCATTTTCGCGCAAATTGGCACTACCGGCCGGTTCGGAAACAGCGGGCGTTACCATCCCGGTCGCGGCAACCCCGCTGGCGCTTGCCGGAGCGCTGACTGCAACCGGCATGCTGGCGGCCGCCACTTCTTTGGCCGCCCTGGTTTTGTCGACACCAAAATACGCCATCAGGCGCTGCAACATGATCGCCTCGCGTTCCGGATCATTGCCGCGCGCTTCCCATTTGGGCACCCGCTTGTCTTTCGAGAACAATTCTTCCATGCCGCGCTGGGAAATATATATCCCGGTACTCATCCCGTCCTTGCTGCGCTCCAGCCGGGTAGTGTATTGGTCGCGCTCGCCGACCGAATAGACATTGCTGTCATCTGCCGGGGCACTTTCGCCCTGGCTGCCGGTTTGCCGGAACTTTGCCCGGTTTTCAGCCCAGTCCGTCTCCATTACACCCGCTGCCGGGTCTTCACGCTTGATGGTCAGGCCATTCTCTTCCCAGAACGCCTTGACGCGTGGCCATACGTTTTCCGCCTTGTCGTCAACGACCAGCCAGCGCTGGCTATCGTTGCGTTCCATATGCACAAGCGGAACCACCGGCAACACCGCGGGGGTGGATCCGACGGCACCGCCTTTGCTGAAATCCGAATAACTGGTTGCACCTTCAGCGCCGGCCTGCGGAATCTTGTAGCGGTCATCACCGACAGGAGCGGTCAGGTCCGGCGGTAATTCCAGCGACGGCACTTGCGACGCTGCGGCGCCGTAATCGATGCGCTTTCCGTCGGAAGCCAGGGTGCTGCAGCTTGCCAACGAAACCAGCACCACGCCGATAATACCGATCTGCAAAACTTTCATTGATTCTCTCCGGCAATACAACTTGATTAATTTGGGGATCCAGCCGCAAGGCTGTCAATAATCCGGCGTCCCGCTAAAGCACGCCGGCCTGGCGCATTGCCGCCTCGACCATCGGATATGCCGAGGGCGACAGCGGTGTGAGCGGCAGACGCAGGGCATTTTTCATCCTGCCCATGCGCGACACTGCCCACTTCACCGGGATCGGGTTGGCTTCGACGAACAGATTGCGGTGCAGGCCAAGCAGGCGGAAATTGATCTCGCGTGCCTGGGTGACATCGCCGCGCCGGGCAGCAGCACACATCTCGTGCATCAGCCCGGGCGCGACATTCGCCGTCACCGAGATCGAACCATGCGCGCCGAGCAGCATCAAGCCAAGCGAACTGGCATCGTCGCCGCTATACACCGCAAAATCTCCCTGGGCACGCTTCAGTAACGCCGCGCGCTGCAACAGGTCACTGCCGCGTTCAAGATTGCCGGTCGCGTCCTTGATACCGACGATATTGGGTATCTGCGCCAAGCGCAGCGTGGTGTCATTGCTCATGTCTGCAACGGTGCGTCCAGGCACGTTATACAGAATGTGCGGCATGTCGACCGCCTCGGCGATGGCCCTGAAATGTAGATACAGACCTTCCTGGGTCGGCTTGTTGTAATAAGGCACCACCGACAGCGAGGCATCCGCGCCTGCCTTCTTTGAAAAGGCGGCCAACTCGATCGCTTCGGTAGTCGAGTTCGCGCCGGTTCCCGCGATGATGGGAATGCGTTTGGCGGCATGCTTGACCGCTTCGGCGATCAGCAGTTCGTGGTCTTCGATATTCACGGTGGGCGATTCACCGGTGGTGCCGACCACCACGATGCCATCCGTGCCCTGTTCGATATGAAAATCGATCAACCCGCGAAACGCCGCCAGGTCGAGACTGCCGTCTTCCTGCATCGGTGTGACGATTGCAACAATGCTGCCCAGAATCATTTGGAATGTTCGCCTGAAAATTTAAAGATGGCATTCTACCGTAATTGCAACCGTGCCCCAACGGGCTGCGCGACAAAAGTCCCGTGAAGTGGAATAATGCCGGCACTCTTGAATTTATCAGCCATCATGTCTGCAACAACGCTTGCCGCCCTCCATCCCGGCGATACCGCAACCATCGTCTCGATACATGCCGAAGAATCTTTGCACCTGCGCCTGCTTGCGCTGGGTTTCCGCACCGGCAGACAGATCGAATTGATCCGCAAGGCCAGCTTCTCCGGGCCGTTGCAGGTGCGCATCGGCACGACTGACGTGATGCTGCGTCGCATCGAGGCCGCCAAGATCAAGATCGAGATACAGCAAGCATGAAGCGCATTGCGCTATTGGGCATGCCCAACACCGGCAAGTCCACGCTGTTTAACCGTATGACCGGCGGGGCGGCGCGGGTCGGCAACTGGCCGGGCATCACCGTCGAACTGCTCAGTGGCAAGATCCTGCTCGGCGACGACATGGTGGAGATCATCGACCTGCCGGGCATCTACGACCTGCACGGCTTCTCCGACGACGAACAGGTAGTGCGCCACTTCCTGCACGACAATATCCCCGACCTCGCGCTGGTCATCCTCAATACCACCCAGATCGAGCGCCAGATGAGCCTGCTGTTGCAACTCAAGCAGCTCAACATGAATCTGGTGGTGATACTCAATATGTCCGACGAGGCGAAGAAATTCGGCATCAGCGTCGATGTGGAGAAGATGTCAGCATTGCTGGAGATACCGATCTTTCTGCTCAGCGCGAAATACGGCAGCGGTTATCCGGAAGCGTTGCAGGCGATCACCAAGGCACTGCGTTATCCCACGCCCGGCATGGCGGAACAACTGCGCAGCCAGCTCGAACAGGATGAACAGATCGAGTCGGAAATGGCGCGCGTGCTCAAGCACACCGTGCAGGTACCTGCGCGGCTGTCGGATGATCTCACCGAAAAACTGGATAGCGTGATGCTGCATCCGTGGCTGGGTCTGCCGATCTTCTTCGGCGTCATGTACCTGTTGTTCCAGGGCGTGTTCCTGCTCGGCGCGCCGCTGCAAGGATTGATTAATGAGCTGCTCACCTGGCTGCGCGGCGCAGCGCTCGAGCCGTTGTTGTCGGGCCTGCCGCATGCCGCACAAGGCCTGTTGCTGGACGGTATCTACAACGGGGTGGGCACGGTCGCGGCATTCGTGCCCATCATCGTGCTGTTCTTTCTGTTCATGGCGATGGTCGAGGATAGCGGCTACCTGTCGCGCGCCGCGTTCCTGATGGATGCGCTGATGTCGCGCCTGGGGCTGGACGGCCGCGGCTTCGTGATGCTGCTGATGGGCTTCGGTTGCAACGTGCCCGCGCTGATGGGCACCCGCGTGATGCGTTCGCGCGCGATGCGCCTGCTCACCATGCTGGTGATCCCCCTGTCGTTGTGCTCGGCGCGCCTGCAGGTATTCATCTTTTTCACCGCCGCATTGTTCTCCGCGAAAGCCGCCCCGGTGGTGCTGTTCACCCTGTACCTGTTCAGCTTTGCCACCGCGATACTCACGGCATTGCTGTTCAAGGGAAGATTCAAGAACACCGAACCGTTCGTGCTGGAACTGCCTCCCTACCGCTTCCCGACTGCGCGCCAGATGGTGTTGCGCGGCTGGCTGGAAGTGCGCCACTTTCTGCGCCGCGCCAGCAAATTCATCATCATCGGCGTGGTGATGGTTTGGCTGCTGACCAACCTGCCACCTTCTGCCGCACCGGCCAGCATGGATACCTGGGCGGGCATGATTGGCAGCGCGATGCATCCGTTCTTCGCGCCGCTCGGCATCAACGAACAACTCACCATCGCGCTGATCTTCGGCTTCATCGCCAAGGAGATCGTGATCGGCGCGCTGGCAGTGATCTACGGCCTCACCGGCGATGCGCTCAGCGGCGCGATCGGACATCAGCTGGATTGGGTGCAAGCCTACAGCTTCATGCTGTTCACGCTGCTCTACACACCCTGCCTGGCCACCATCGCCACACTGCAGAACGAGTCCAAGCAAACCGGCTTCACCGCGCTGTCGCTGGCCTGGTCAATGGGACTGGCGTGGGTGGTGAGCTTCACCTTTTATCAGGGTGCCAGGGCATTGGGCTATTGAACCCCGTTGCCTGACACGTCCTATAGCCATCCGGCTGTCTTATGCAACCTCCGCTCCCCGCTGCCTCGTCAGCCCCGTTGCGTAACCGCGGTTTTCTCAAGCTGCTGGCTTTTCGCGTACAGGTGGTACTGGCTTACCAGACCATGATGGTGGTGGTCGGCTGGCATATCTATGAACTGACCCACGATACGCTTGCACTCGGATTGATCGGGCTGGCCGAAGTCATTCCGTATTTCTGTTGCGCGCTGTTTGCGGGTTACGCCGTCGACCATCACTCGCGGCGCATGTTCGGTGTCGCGGCCAGCCTGTTGACCGGAATGAATGCGCTGTTATTGCTGGCAGCGACGACCTTCATTGCTCCGGGCGATCAATCGTTGTGGATATACGCAACCGTCGCCTGCACCGGCGTGGCGCGCGCCTTTATCGGTCCTTCGTACAATGCGCTGTTCGCACTGGTGTTGCCGCGCGCCCAGTTCGCCCGCGCCGCCGGCCTGGGCAGCTCCGCATTCCAGTTCGGCCTGGTGGCAGGCCCGGCGCTGGGCGGTGTACTGGTGGGATGGGCCAGCATCACGGTCGCCTATGCGGTTTCCGCCGCACTCGCGACCGGCGCAGCGATCACCCTGCTGTCGTTGCGCATCGCCGAACCTCCACCCGCAAAATATACCGCGGTGTTCTCCAGCATCGGCGAAGGACTGCGCTTCGTGTTCCGCAATCAGATCATGCTCGGCGCGCAGGCGCTGGACATGTTCGCGGTGTTGTTCGGCGGCGCGGTCGCGATGTTGCCCGCCTTCGTGCAGGATATTTTTCATTACGGGCCGGAGGGCCTGGGCATCCTGCGCGCCGCTCCGGCCATAGGCGCGATACTGATGGGTATCACGCTGGTCCGCTATCCACTCAACCTGCATGCGGGAAAACTGTTGCTGGCGGCGGTGGCTGGCTTCGGCGTGTGCATCATCCTGTTCGCGCTCAGCACCCACTTCTGGTTCGCGGCAGTGTTGCTGCTGTTGTCCGGCGTCTTCGACGGCGTATCCGTGGTGATGCGCACCACCATCATGCAACTGGCGACACCCGATGCGATGCGCGGACGCGTTTCCGCGATCACCGGCATCTTCATCGGCTCTTCCAACGAACTCGGGGCATTTGAATCCGGCGTGGCTGCAAGGCTGATGGGCTTGATACCGTCGGTGATCTTCGGCGGCACCATGACGCTGGCTGTCGTGGCGACCACCGCGTACTTAGCACCCAAACTGCGCAAGCTGGACCTGCACCAGTTACAGTAGCGAAGCAGCAATACCCTGTCAGCAGCACGACCCGATATCCCCCGCATCGACTCGCTACACGCAACACAAGCAGCGAATGATGCGTTTCGTTTGGCCCTTACTTATTGACAACGATGCTGGCATTCTCAACCAGCAGGGGATATTTGTAGCCGCTACCGAAATCCCGGTTCACCGCCACTACACCGGTAATAGTGACCATGTCCCCGACTCTCGCAGATTGCTTGCTGGTCACGATCAGGTCGTTGGTTTCGGCATCGCCCGTGCCATCCTGCACATGAATGAAGTTGCGCTTCATGATGCCGTTGAGCACCTTCACCACCTTGCCCTGTGCACTGACCGTCTGGCCGTCAAGGGTAGCCCCGCTCCCATTGAGTGCCGCAACGGTCATCACCTCATCTGCTGCGGACGCGTTGAAAGAAGCCAGCCCCAGCGTGCAAACAAGACCGGCGAATACGATGGTTGAAATCTTCATGAAAACTCCTGGATAAAGTTGAAGGTTGGTACGGAAATGCCAGCTTCAAGTATATCATTCACATCACTCCCAACTGTTTTCGGGAATGTATGATTGAAGACCTGGAAAGGCAGGGAGCGCAAACATGTACCTGGAAATCCTGGAATTCTGGTTCGAGGAGATCGAACCGTCGCAATGGTGGAAAAAGGATGAGAATCTGGACCGGTTGATCACCGAGCGGTTTTCGGACATCCATCGCCGCGCCACCCTGTGCGAACTGTATGAGTGGCGCAAGGACGCGCACGGCAGGTTGGCGGAGGTGATCGTGCTCGATCAGTTTTCGCGGAACATGTTCAGGAGCTCTCCCCTGTCATTTGCCCAAGATGCGCTGGCGCTTGCACTGGCACAGGAAGCCGTCTCAGTCGGCGCAGACAAATCATTGAACCAGGCCGAGCGCAGCTTCCTCTACATGCCGTTCATGCACAGCGAGTCGCTGCAGATTCACGAAACCGCTGCCAAATTGTTTCTCGACAATGGCAACCCGAACAGTCTCGATTTCGAATTGAAGCATAAAGCGATCATTGA
>JBBQNH010000024.1:0-28811 GCA_038329705.1 Burkholderiales bacterium
AACAAACCCATGTCACCAGCGCGACCCAGGATGACAAAACACGCCGTTATTATTTCTATGTCGGCTACCGCTGGGATTTCCGTTAAAGCACTGAAGGCAATTGAACGGGTTGCCAGCAGTTCAATGCTTCCTGTCGTAGACGACAAAGTGATAGGAATACCGGTTCTTGCCGTCCGGTGCGTGACTGAGGCGCGTGGTTTCCTGCCACGCGCCCGGATCCAATTCGGTGAAGTGCGCATCGCCAGAAATATCAGCGTCGATCTCGGTCAGGTAGATGCGCTCGGCAAGCGTGATCGCCTGACGATAAATTTCAGCGCCGCCAATCACGAAGATGTCACTGTCATCACCGCACGCCTTGATTGCCGCGGGTAGCGAATTCACCACGATTACTCCCGGTACCGAATAATCTTCATTGCGCGTCACCACCACCGAAGTCCGACCGGGCAAAGGTTTGCCGATCGATTCATAGGTCTTGCGACCCATCACGATATGGTGCCCCATGGTGAGCGACTTGAAGTGTTTCAGGTCGGCAGGCAAGTGCCACGGTAGCGTATTGTTGTTGCCGATCACCCGGTTTTTCGCCATCGCGACGATCAAGGACACGCGTGGCGTCATACCGGCGCCGGGATAAGAGTTTTTCATACCGCGACGGGCGCCTTGATGGCCGGATGCGGATCGTAGCCTTCCAGCGTGAAATCCTCGAATTTGAAAGCGAAGATATCTTTTACGTTCGGATCGATCCTCATGGCTGGCAACGGACGCGGTTCGCGTGACAACTGCAGGTGAGTCTGTTCCATGTGGTTCGAATACAAATGCGCATCACCGAAAGTGTGCACGAAGTCGCCCGGTTGCAGGTCGCACACCTGCGCCATCATCATGGTCAGCAGCGCGTAGCTTGCGATGTTGAACGGCACGCCAAGGAAGATATCCGCGCTGCGCTGGTACAACTGGCAGGAAAGTTTTCCATCGGCCACATAGAACTGGAAGAACGCATGGCAGGGAGCAAGTGCCATCTGGTCTATCTCGCCGACGTTCCATGCGGACACGATGATACGGCGCGAATCGGGATTCCCCTTGATCTGGTCGACAGCCATCTTGATCTGATCCACCACGCGACCGTCCACGGTCGCCCATGAACGCCACTGCTTGCCGTACACGGGGCCGAGATTGCCGCTCCCGTCTGCCCACTCGTCCCAGATCTTGACGCCGTTGTCCCTGAGGTACCTGATGTTGGTGTCGCCCTGCAGAAACCACAACAGCTCGTGGATGATGGACTTCATGTGGCACTTCTTGGTCGTGACCAGCGGAAAACCTTCAGCAAGATTGAAACGCATCTGGTAGCCGAACACGCTGGTTGTGCCGGTGCCGGTCCGGTCCGATTTTTTTGTGCCGTGGTCGAGCACGTGCTGCATCAGGTCTAAATAGGCGCGCATAAGTTTTGGTGTTGGATGCCCGTATAATCGCGGCATTGATGAATGACTTTTCGAGGACGTAATGCTAGCACAACTAGGTTTTACGCTGCCTGTTCGAAGCAATCTGTGGTGCAATCAGCGGCACCGGATATGTGAAAGGAGATCGGATGAATACTTCGGCTGTATCACCTTTGGAATCCTGGCCTGATCTGCCGCTTGATGCGTGGCAGGACACCTATGCGACACTGCACATGTGGTTGCAGATCGTCGGCAAGATACGGCTCACGCAATCTGCATGGGTGAATCATTCATGGCATGTCCCGCTGTATTTGACCGCACGCGGCCTCACGACCTCGCTGATCCCGCACGGCACCAGAAATTTTCAGGTCGACTTTGACTTTGTCGGCCATCAGCTGAGGATTCAGAGCGGCGACGGCCGTTCTGCCGGTTTTGCGCTCGAACCGATGCCGGTGTCAGAATTCTACAAGCGCCTGATGGAAGAGATGCGCAGCCTGGATCTGGATGTCACCATTTCGCGCAGGCCGAACGAGGTGGCCGACCCGGTCCCTTTCGACCGGGATGAAACACATTGCTCATACGATGGGGAATATGCCCATCGGTTCTGGCGTATCCTGGTGCAGGCCGACCGTGTCTTTAAAATATTTCGCGCCCGCTATGCCGGCAAGTGTAGCCCGGTGCATTTCTTCTGGGGTGCGCCTGACCTTGCCGTTACCCGTTTTTCCGGCCGCACTGCACCGGAGCATCCGGGTGGCGTTCCCAATCTGCCGGACAGAGTGGCGCGCGAGGCCTATTCGCATGAAGTGAGCAGTTGCGGATTCTGGCCGGGCGGGGGATCGATTCCCTATGCCGCGTTCTATTCCTATGCATATCCCGAACCGGCCGGGTTTGCCAGTGCGCGGGTCGGGCCGAGCGGGGTGTTTTACAGCAACGATCTGCATGAATTCATTTTGCCGTACAGCGTTGTGCGCGAAGCGCAGTCGCCCGACGACACGCTGCTGGAATTCCTGCAGTCGACCTATGTAGCTGCGGCAAATTTGGCAAAGTGGGATCGCACAGCGCTGGAATGCGATCTTGATGCCAGGATGCGCATCATCTGAAATGCCGTTCAACCACTTGTCTTGCTGGTGTATACGGAAGTTTCTTGAATCAAAGTCATATTGATAAGCTGCTTTCAGCAAAGAGGTCTTCATGGATAGCCAATTCGACCGCATCATCCCGCGTAGTGGCACAGCCAGCTTCAAGTACGACGGGCGTAAAGGTATTTTTGGCACCGATGATGTCCTGCCTTTATGGGTGGCCGACATGGATTTTGCTGTTCCCCCGGCAGTGAGCGATGCGCTGGCCGCGCGTGCGGCGCATCCGATCTATGGTTACAGCATCTATCCGGAATCACTGTACGAAGTACTGATGGCCTGGTTACAGGCTCGCCATGCATGGACGGTGGAGCGCGACTGGATCGTCATGTGTCCCGGTGTGGTACCGGCACTGCACGCGTCGATATACGCATTTACCCATCCCGGCGATATCGTGATCGTACAGACGCCAGTGTATGCACCCTTCCTGTCCGCCCCTGAAATCGTCGGGCGCAGATTGTTACCCAATCCGCTCAAGTTCGAGGATGGTCGATATCACTTCGACCTGGAGCATTTCGAGCTCTGTGCGGCAGAAGGTGCCCGACTGTTGTTGCTTTGTTCCCCGCACAATCCGGTTGGCCGGGTGTGGCAAGAGGATGAGTTGCAGGCATTGCTCGAAATCTGCACACGATATGATGTCAGCGTGGTATCCGATGAGATCCATGCGGACCTGATCTATCCCGGCAGGCATCACACGCCATTGGCCGCGCTGGGAGCAGGCGCGACTAGGATCGTTACCGCCGTTGCGCCCAGCAAGACTTTCAATATCCCCGGCCTCGGTTTATCCGTCCTGATCGTGCCCGATGAAAACGACCGCGCTGCGATCACAAAGGCGTTTGGCATGTTGCATGTCGGCGCGGCTAACCCGTTCAGTATTGCGGCCTTCGAGGCTGCCTATCGTGACGGCGCTGCGTGGCTGGATGATTTGCTCGGCTATCTCGACGTAACCCTTCAATTCGTGCGCACTTTTTTACAGCAGCATTTGCCGCTGATCAAATTGGTAGAACCGGAAGGAACTTATCTGCTTTGGCTGGACTGCCGCGCGATGGGGTTGAACGATGAGCAGCTCGGACAGTTCTTTGTCCGACAGGCCGGCGTGGGCCTGAGTCCGGGCATCATTTTTGGCAAACAGGGCAGCGGTTTCATGCGCATGAATATCGCCGCGCCACGCAGTGTGATCGCCGATGCACTGGAAAGAATCGCACGCGCCGAACAATCGCGAAAATAAAAGCGGTATCAGCGACCCTGCAGAGGCAAGTGATGGGGTTCACTGGAGGACAGACTCAAATAATGGACATTGAACAGGTTGTTGCGGTCTGACCACAACATCTTCGGATGCCACCCCGCTGCCCGTGCCAGTTGCTGAAACTCATGCGAGGTATATTTGTAAGAGTTTTCGGTGTGTATCGTTTCGCCTTCTTCGAATTGAAATATTTCGCTTCCCAGTTGAATGGTCTGTTTCCTTCGGCTGACCAAGTGCATCTCTATCCGCCCCTGGGCCGCGTTGTAAAAGGCACTGTGCTCAAAACCGTCGGGATCGAGTTGTGCGCCAAGTTCGCGCTGCATGCGCGCCAGCAGATTCAGATTGAATTCAGCGGTATATCCGGCAGCATCGTTATAAGCCGCATTCAGCACGGCAGGGGACTTTTTGTTATCCACTCCGATCAGCATCGCACCGTTGGTTCCGACCAACTGCGCAGCATGCCGCAACAATTGCACGACCTCGGCCGGGGTGCAATTGCCGATGGATGAGCCGGGAAAAAAGATCACCCGCCGCCGGTCTGTGTATCCGTCGAGTTTTATCGAGGGAAGGCGCATGTAATCGGCGTGCAGGGGATGCATGCGCATGACGGGAAACATCATCGCCAGGCGCTGCGTGCTTTGCAGCAGATGTGGCGCGCAAATGTCGATCGGCACATAGGCCGCATCGCCGGCCAAATGGCGCAACAACAATGGTGTCTTGGTTGCACTGCCGCTGCCGAGTTCGACCAGCACACAGGACGGGCCGATACGTTCTGCCATATCAGAACCGAATTGATCCAGGATGTCCGTTTCGGTGCGCGTCGGATAATACTCCGGCGTGCTGCAGATCAGATCGAACAACGCTGAACCGCGCGCGTCATAGAAAAACTTGGGCGGAACCGCTCTGGGATGCCGGCGCAAGCAGCTGCGAACCGTGGCATCAAATTCATCATCGTCCAAACTGTTCTGCACTACGGGAGATTCTTTACGCATCATGCATCCTCCGCAAGGCGCAGGCCGGAAAACATCCACCGGTCTGCCGGTCTGAAAAAATTACGATAGCTGGCGCGGATATGATCCTGTGCCGTGACACAACAGCCGCCGCGCAATACCATCTGGCCGCTCATGAATTTGCCATTGTATTCGCCCAGCGTACCGGGCAAGGGCTTGAATCCGGGGTAGGACGAATACGCGCTTTGCGTCCATTCCCACAGATCACCATACAATTGGGTGAGGCCGGCATGGCTTGCACCTTGCGGATGCAGTACCCCGGATTCGAGAAAATTGCCTGATATCGGCAGGCTCGTGGCGGCGTGCTCCCACTCTGCCTCGGTCGGCAGTCGTTTCCCCGCCCAGCGGGCATAGGCATCCGCCTCGAAGTAGCTCAGGTGTGCGACCGGCTCTTCGGGACTCAATGGTTGCATGCCAGACAGGGTGTACTGCTTCCAGTAATCGTTCTCGCGTTGCCAATACAGGGGCGCTTGCCAGTGTTCGCTGTTGATGGTGTGCCAGCCATCAGACAGCCAAAGTTCGGGGCGTCGATAGCCATCGTCAGCGATGAAAGCCAGATATTCACGATTGTTCACCAGGCGGTTTGCCAGCCGGAAATCCCGCAGCAAAGTCTGGTGTCGGGGCCGTTCATTGTCGAAAGAAAATCCTGTTCCATCATGGCCGATCTCGACGATACCGCCTGAGACTGCCTGCCAGTCCATCGAGGTGACGGAAACCGGAGTGGCTTGGACATTTTGGTAAACAGGCTTGAGCGGGTTGGCAGAAAAATTGTATTTCACGTCCATCAGCAGCAGTTCCTGATGCTGGGTCTCGTGTTCGATGCCCAACGCTACCCGTGTGAGGATGTCGTGTTCGGATGGTTGCGAAAGACCATTCAGCAGCGCTTGCATCGCTTCGTCGACATGGTTGCGATAACGATAGATTTCCTCCACAGTCGGACGGGATAACAGCCCGCGTTGCGGCCTGGGGAAAAATGTCCCCGCCGTTTCGTAATAGGAATTGAACAGGTGCGCGTAAGCTTCATCGAAAACACGATAGCCGGGAGAAAACGGCAGCAGGATGAATGTTTCGAAAAACCATGTGGTATGGGCGAGATGCCACTTCGGCGGGCTGACAAATTCACTGGCCTGTATGACATAGTCTTCTATCGCCAACGGCGTGCACAGCGATTCAGTTCTGGCGCGTACGGCATGCAAACGCTGTGTTAGCATTTTCGCCTGGGCGGTGGGGTCGGCTTGAGGTCGCTGAATACCCACGGACTAGTCCTCCACTTTCACGCCATGCCAGAAGGCAACGTGGTCCTTGATGCGCGCCGCCATGTGGGAAGGCTCGGGGTAATACCAAGCGGCATCGTCATTCACTTGGCCATCCACCACCACATTGAAATAGCTCGCGATCCCTTTCCACGGGCAGCGGGTATGGGTGTCGCTCGGTTGCAGGTACTCCCGCTTCACAGCGGAAAGAGGGAAATAAACGTTGCCTTCGACGCGATGTATCCCGTCCACTGGCGCATCGGCGATCACCTGATTGTTCCATATTGCTTTGGGCATGATTTACTCCGGTTGAATAAGAACAGAGTGATGCGAATTGCAAACACCTCATTTGCGTCATTCGAATCATGCAGGACGAAGGTTACAACAGCGGGACCGAATTCACTACCCCGGGATATGCAGTCCTGCCAACCAAAGTCGTAGTCTGAGTCCGATGTTGGTGGTGTAGCCGACTTCGACAAATCGAATTCGGCCGTCGGGTGAGATGATGAAGCTGGCAGGCACGGCATGCACTCCCCAGGCGTTCGAGAGCCTGCCGTCCGGGTCGTTCACCACGGGAAAATCCAAACCTTGTTCGTGCATGTGGCGCGACACTGCTTCAGTGCCGCCACTTTGCATCGCGACCGTGATGATGTTCGCATGATCCCTCGCGATGGCGGCGATCGAGCCCTGTTCGGCGCGGCAGATCGGACACCACGTTGCCCAGAAGTGTACCAGCACCGGTTTTTCAGGGTGCGCCGGCAATACATAGGGCAGGCCGGCGAGTGTCACGCCGTGCAAGGCAGGCGCAACACCGCTCACCATATCGCGCTGTTGCCACGCGCGTATGCCCGCAACGATTATCACGATAACCAGCACATTGAGGGCATAGCCGCGCCACTTGTTTGCCCGCGAATTATTGCCGGGCTGATTCTTCATGGTGTGCTCATTTTCTTTTCTAAAGGTCGCATTCAGGGTTCAAAGTGGCCGAATCGAAATAATACTGCGGGGCAATGTCCATGAGTTGAACCGGCCAAAAGCAGAAAGTTGCGATGAGCCCACTACAGAGGAAAATATCAGGCGTTATCTTCCAGCCGGGAACTTTCCGCGCACCACAGCGGTTTACGCCGGTTGTCGCAGCTGGACTTTAATTTCGGCATGGATGCCACCTGAAATTCTGCAGCCCGAACCCGGATGTTCTCTTGTTACGGGGCTCCCGGATTTTATTGAAGGATCATGAAATGGCAAATATTTTGCGCTACAGACCTGTAGATGACGCGTTTGACGATTTGTTCCGTATTTTTTGTTGCTGCTAATTGGCCGGTGGTGCGACTCTGATCACTTCGTCCAGTGTAGTTGTGCCTGCCGCGACCTTCATGGCGCCCGATATCCGCAACGGCTTCATGCCTTCGCGATAGGCGACTTCGCGCACGCGGGCCACATCGGTGGTCGCAGTGATCAGTTTGCGCAGTTCGGGTGACATTTGCAGGATTTCGTAGATGCCGATGCGTCCGGAGTAACCGGTCATCCGGCATTCAAGGCAACCAACCTGGTGCTGCAACTGCGCGGGACGGCCGGTTTTCCATGGCGCAACCAGGCTGTCCCACTGCTCCTTTTCGTCCGCCCGGACCGGCATCGGTCGCTTGCAGTGCGGACACAGTGTGCGCACCAGCCGTTGTGCCATGATACCGAGCACGGTTGCATTGATCATGAACGGTGCCACGCCCAGATCGAGCAGACGGGTGATGGCCGAGGGCGCATCGTTGGTATGCAGGGTGGACAGCACCAGGTGGCCGGTCAGTGCGGCCTGGATCGCCATGTCCGCCGTTTCCAGGTCGCGGATCTCGCCGACCATGATGATGTCCGGATCCTGGCGCATCAGTGCCCGCAGCCCATCGACGAATTTGAGGTCGACGCCATGCTGCACCTGCATTTGGTTGAACGCCGGCTCGACCATCTCGATCGGGTCTTCGATGGTGCAGACGTTGACCTCCGGCGTGGCCAGATGTTTGAGTGTGGAATACAGCGTGGTGGTCTTGCCCGAACCGGTGGGCCCGGTGACGAGGATGATGCCGTTCGGTTGCGATGTCATCTTGTCCCAGCGGGCGCGATCCTCGTCGGAAAAACCAAGTTCGGAAAAATCGCGTACCAGCACTTCCGGGTCGAAAATGCGCATCACCAGTTTTTCGCCGAACGCGGTGGGCAGCGTGGACAGGCGCAACTCGATCTCCTGACCTTCTGCGGTGCGCGTCTTGATGCGACCATCCTGGGGGCGGCGTTTTTCGATGACGTCCATGCGTCCCAGCAGCTTGATGCGGCTGGTCATCGCGGTCATCACCGACATCGGGATCTGGTATACCGGATGCAGCACGCCGTCGATGCGAAAGCGCACGAACCCGATGTCGCGCCGGGGTTCAATGTGGATGTCCGAAGCACGTTGTTCAAATGCGTATTGCCACAACCAGTCGACGATCGTGACGATGTGCTGATCGTTTGCGTCGAACTTCTGCTTGGACTTGCCCATTTCCACCAACTGCTCGAACGAGGCGTGGCCGGATCCTTCCTGACGTTTGGACTGGGCCGCATTCTTCACCGAGCGGGCCAGGTTGTAGAACTCGATCAGATAGCGGCCGATGTCTTCGGGTGAGGCGACGACGCGGCGGATATCTCTGCGCAAGGTTTGCTTGAGCACCTTTTCCCAGTCGCGCAGGAATGGTTCAGATGTGGCGATGACCACTTCGTTGGCCGTCACCTGCACCGGCAGGATACTAAAGCGCGCGGCATAGTCGTTCGACATGATGTCGGTGACGATGGAAAAGTCGATCTTCAGCGGATCGATATGAAAATACTCGAGGCCGACGCGCCCAGCCAGCCATTCGGACAGGGCGTCCAGATTCAGCGCTTTTTGCGGCGGCAACAGTGATTTGAAGTTTTGTCCGGCAATGGCGGTGAGCGGGTGAGCGTTCTGGCGTTGACCGCGACGCTCTGCGACCGTCGCATCGGCGGCAGCCTGATTGATCAGCCCGTCTGAAACCAGCATGTCCAGGAGTTCTTTCAAGGTCAGCTTGTGCTCTCTTGTTTCCTGTTGCTGCATGTGTGGCTCCCGGATTGGTTCGACTGACTATACTGTTATCGCGTTACTTGCTCAAGGGCGCCCCTAAATAGTTGTCAGCGCCAGTGCGATCAAGCCATAGCGCGCGAACTTGCCGATCGCCATGAACAACAGGGCTTGCCATGGATTGAGTCGCAGCCAGCCGGCAGCCAGGCACAGCGCATCGCCGATCAACGGAGCCCATGCCAGCAATAGCACGGGTGTGCCGTAGCGACGCACCCGCAACACGTTTCTGTCGAAGTCCGATAATTGCGCGAGCGGGTGGATTGCGGCTTCTCCCACACCGGAAGGCTCCGCCCCACCGTGTCGAAGTCGCGCTTTTTCGACATGCTTGAGCTGTTGCGTCTGCACCCGCGAGGAGTACGCCGGTGGGTACCCGGCAGCTTTGCTGCCACCTATCCGCTGCGGCAGCAGCCAGCCCATGCCGAAGGTCACCATGCCGCCCAGGGTGTTGCCGATGGATGCCAGGATCAGCGCATACCACAGCGTTTCCGGATAGGCTTTGATTACCGCGAATAGCGCGGCTTCCGAACCGCCGGGTAGCAGGGTGGCGGCGAGAAAGCTGCTGATGAAGAGCGAGAAAAGGCTGGCTGTGTCACTCATGCGAAGAAGGTCGAGCGTTGCGGCTCAGAGCTACTGTCTGATCGCCGTGAAGATCTTTTTCGCCAGTTCACCTGTCGCCTGCAGCGGATGGGCACGAATGGCTTTTTCCTGTTCTGCCATCATCATGAACAGGCCGTCCATCGTTTTGCGCGTGACGTAGTCTTGCAACCGGGCATTGCGCTTGTCCACCAGTCCGAACTTCGCGCCCTTGCCGGCAAACCGGTCGTACGTTTCGGCCAGCTTGACCTTTTTCATCGCCTTGCCGACGATGGGGGTGAATTTGGCGGTCAATGCAGTTTCGGTGTTTTCGCGAAAGTATCGTGTGGCGGCGTCATCGCTGCCGGTGAGTATGCCCTTGGCATCGGCCACGGTCATTTTCTTGATTGCGCCGACCAGCAGTGTTTTCGCTTCCGGCACGGCCGCCTCTGCAGCGCGGTTCATCGCGGTGATCAACTCATCCGGATATTTTTCCATGCCGAACTTGCGCAGGACTTTGTCGGCTTTTTGCAGGTTTTCCGGCAACGGTATGCGCACCTTGTCGTTGCCGAGATAGCCGTCTTTTCTGGCGAGAGCGGAAACGGAAGTTTGCGCGCCCTGGGTGAGTGCCTGTCGAAGGCTTTCGATCTGCTCCTGTGTACTAAATTGCGCGAGTCCCGAGCTTTTGTCAGGATTCGATGCGGCCGGTTTGTCCAGGTCGTTGAGTTTCGTTTTGAACCCGTCCAGATCGAATGCATAGACTGACGGAACCAGTGCCAGCATAACCAGCAACCAGGCGCAACGGATCATTTCTTGCGCGGTGCGATCAGGTCGGTGATGGTGCCTTCTGCCATTTCGGCCGCGAAACCCAATGTTTCGGACAGGGTGGGGTGCGGGTGGATGGTCAATCCGATGTCTTCCATGTCCGCACCCATTTCCAGCGCAAGCACCGCTTCGGCGATCAGCTCGCCGGCATTCACGCCGACGATGCCGGCACCGAGGATGCGGCGCGTTTTCGGATCCAGCAATACCTTGGTCATGCCTTCTTCGCGGCCCATCGACAATGCGCGTCCGGAGGCTGCCCACGGGAAGCCGGCCTTTTCGTAATCGATGCCCTGTGCCTTGGCCTGGGTTTCGGTCAGCCCCATCCAGGCGATCTCGGGGTCGGTGTAGGCAACGGAAGGAATGGTCATTGGTTCGAACGCGGCATGGTGTCCGGCGATGACCTCCGCGGCCACCTTGCCTTCATGTACCGCCTTGTGCGCCAGCATCGGGTCGCCGACGATGTCGCCGATCGCATAGATGTGTGGTGCATTGGTGCGCATCTGCAGGTTCACCGGAATGAAGCCGCGTTCGTTGACGGTCACGCCCGCGGCATCCGCGCCGATGTCGCGGCCGTTGGGACGCCGCCCGACGGCCATCAACACGCGGTCATACAGTTGCGGTTCGGGTGCCTGTTCACCTTCGAAGGTGACTTTCAGGCCGGATTTTTGCGCCTCGATCTTGCTGACCTTGGTCTTCAGGTAGATCGCCTCATAGCGTTTTTCGATGCGCTTGTGCAGTGGCTTGACCAGATCCTTGTCCGCACCCGGCATCAGTTGGTCCATCAGCTCGACCACGCTGATCTTGCTGCCCAGCGCCTCATATACCGTGGCCATCTCCAGTCCAATGATTCCGCCGCCGATGACCAGCATGCGCTTCGGGATATCCTGTAGTGCCAATGCGCCGGTGGAGTCGATGATGCGCGGGTCGTCATAGGGAAAGCCGGGTATACGCGCCACGCTGGAACCCGCCGCAATGATCGCGTTGTCGAAGCTGATGGTCTTCTTGCCGTCCTTGGTGACGACTTCAAGATGGTTGGGTGAGGTGAATTTTGCGCTGCCCTGCACTACCTGCACCTTGCGCTGTTTGGCCAGGGCAGATAATCCGCCGGTGAGCTTGTTGATGACGCTTTCCTTCCAGCTGCGTATCTTGTCTATATCGATCTTCGGTTTCGCGAATGTCACACCGTGGTGCGTCACTTCCTCGGCTTCGCTAATCACCTTGGCGACATGCAGCAATGCCTTGGAAGGTATGCAACCGACATTCAGACAGACACCGCCCAGGCTGGCGAATTTTTCGACCAGCACCACTTGCTTGCCCAAGTCGGCCGCGCGGAACGCTGCGGTATAGCCACCGGGCCCGGCACCCAGCACCAGCACTTCGGTGTGGATATCGCCTTTCTTGAAGTTTTGGGCGGCCGGTGCGGTTGACGGAGCCGGTGCCGGGGCTGGCAATGATTTGTTTGCGGCCGGGGCAGGGTTACTGGCAGCGGGCTTGTCTTGCTCCTTGCCGCTTGTTCCTTGTGCCTGTTCCAGCGTCAGGATCACGCTGCCTTCAGAAACCTTGTCGCCGACTTTTATATTGAGTGATTTCACCACGCCTGCTGCGGGGCAGGGCACCTCCATGGCAGCCTTGTCGGTTTCCAAAGTGATCAACGATTGTTCGGCCTCAACTTTATCGCCTGCCTTCACAAATATTTCGATGACTGAAACGCCCTTGAAATCGCCGATATCCGGCACTTTTACATCTGTGGTTTGACTCATGGTGATGGCTTCCTTAATTATGTTTATTGGAAATTCATGGTTTGTTTAGACACGTATCTGGCCGCTGCCCAGCACGATATATTTTTGCGAAGTCAGTCCTTCCAGACCGACCGGGCCGCGCGCGTGGATCTTGTCGGTTGAGATGCCGATCTCTGCACCGAGGCCGTATTCGAAGCCGTCGGCGAAACGCGTCGAGGCATTCACCATCACCGAACTTGAATCCACCTCGCGCAGGAAGCGCATCGCTTTGCTGTAATTTTCCGTGACGATGCTGTCGGTGTGCTGGGAGCCGTAAGCACCGATATGTTCAATGGCTTCATCAATGCCGGAAACCACTCTCACGGCGAGTATCGCCTCCAGGTATTCGGTATGCCAATCCACCTCGGTGGCGGGTTTCATATGGGCGACCAGCGCGCGTGCAGCCTCGTCACCGCGCAGCTCGACATTCTTGTCCAAATATATCTTGCATAGTTTCGGCAGCACTTTTGCAGCCACGCTTTGCGCGACCAGCAAAGTCTCCATCGCGTTGCACACGCCGTAACGATGCGTCTTGGCGTTATCGGCGATGCGTATCGCCATATCGATGTCGGCTTCGTCATCGATATAGACATGACAGACGCCGTGCAGGTGTTTGATCACAGGGATGCGCGCGTCTTTGGAAATGCGCTCGATCAAACTCTTGCCGCCGCGCGGCACGATCACGTCCACATATTCCTTCATGGTGATCAGTTCACCCACTGCGGCACGGTCAGTAGTGGCGACGACCTGCACTGCAGTATCGGGCAAGCCCGCGACGCGCAGCCCGGCATGCACACAGGCGGCGATGGCCTGATTGGAATAGATCGCTTCCGAACCGCCGCGCAGGATCGCGGCATTGCCGGATTTCAGGCACAGTCCGGCTGCATCCGCGGTCACATTGGGGCGCGATTCGTAGATGATGCCGATCACGCCGAGCGGCACGCGCATCTTCCCGACCTGGATGCCGGACGGGCGATAATTCATGTCGCTGATTGCGCCGATCAGGTCGGGCAATCCTGCGATCTGCAGCAAGCCTTCAATCATGCCGGCTATCGATTTTTCTGTCAGGGTCAGCCTGTCTATCGATGCAGCGTCCAATCCATCGGCTTTTGCAGCAGCGACATCCTTGGCGTTGGCTTCCAGCAACAGCGCGGTCTGGTGTTGCAGTGCCGTGGCGATCTCGGTCAGCGCGTGATTCTTGGTGGCGGTGTCCGCCAGCGCCATCAAGCGCGAGGCCGCGCGAGCGGCCTTGCCGACATCCTGCATATATTTATTGATGTTATCCATGGTGTGCTCTGTGAAACGAATCGGGGAAACGAATGGGGTGCATTTTACCCCAAGTGCTAAAATGCGCGCCTTTGTTAAAAAACTTTAGACGCAACATGTCCGACATCCTCAACAAGATACTCGCGGTCAAGGCGCAGGAAGTCGCTGCAGCCAAATCTGCCAAGCCGTTGCTTCAACTGCGTGCCGAGGCCGGACAGGCTGGGGCACCACGGGATTTTACCGGCGCGATACGCGCCAGAATCATGTCCGGCCGGCCGGCCGTGATCGCGGAGATCAAGAAGGCCAGTCCAAGCAAGGGAGTATTGCGCACAGATTTTCGTCCTGCCGAGATCGCAGCGAGCTATGCGCGCCATGGCGCGGCCTGCCTGTCGGTGTTGACCGACGAGCAGTTCTTTCAGGGCAACGCGACCTGTCTGCAACAGGCCCGTGCAGCTTGCAACCTACCGGTATTGCGCAAGGATTTCATCATCGACGAATACCAGATCTATCAGGCGCGCGCGATGGGTGCCGACGCGATTCTGCTGATCACATCCGCGCTGGATGTCAAACAGATGCAGACATTCGAGACACTGGCGCATCAGCTTGGTATGGCGGTGCTGGTAGAGGTGCATGATGGCGTTGAACTGGATGCCGCGCTGCAACTGACCACGCCGCTGATCGGTGTGAATAACCGCGACTTGCGCACCTTCGAGGTGAGTCTGCAGAACACGCTGGATCTGCTGCCGCGCATTACTTTGGCGACAGATCGCATCGTGGTCACCGAAAGCGGCATACTCAACGTTGAAGATGTAAAGCTGATGCGCAGTCATCAGGTGAATGCGTTCCTGGTCGGCGAGACGTTCATGCGCGCGGCCGATCCGGGGGTAGAATTGTCCCGGGTGTTCGCTTGATATTTTTTGCCTGGTATCTAATAGATTAGGGGGAATGACATGTTTGATCTTGATCGTCTGATCGTTGAGTTCGACAAGGGTTTGCGCACTTTATTCAGTCAGGCGCACAGCGCACGCGTCTATCCTGACGCAAACGTAACGGAAGCGCCTTTGGACGAGGCCGAGAAGAAAAGAGCTGCCGCGCTGATGCGTGTCAATCACAGTGGCGAGATCTGCGCCCAAGCTCTGTACCAGGGCCAGGCGCTGACTGCACGCGATCCGGCCGTGCAGGAAACACTCCAGCAGGCTGCCCAGGAGGAGACCGAACATCTGGCCTGGACAGCCAGGCGCGTGCATGAACTGGGTGGGCGTCTGAGTGTGTTGAACCCGTTCTGGTACACCGGTTCGCTGGCGATCGGCGCAATGGCCGGGTTATTGGGCGACAAATGGAATCTGGGTTTTCTTGCAGAAACCGAACGTCAGGTCGGACATCATCTGCAAAGTCATCTTGAGCTATTGCCGCAGCAGGACGAAAAAAGCCGCGCCATCGTTTCACAAATGCATACCGACGAGGTGGGTCACGCCGATATGGCGATCTCATTAGGCGGTGCCGAGTTACCCGGCCCGGTGCAATGGGCGATGAAACTTAATGGCAAGGTGATGACGGGCACTTCTTATTGGGTGTAATTAAAGGTCATTGCGTCTTGTGCCTTTAACCTTGCTCCTGTTTTTTATTGCTGTATTACTTCGAAATCATGTGTGATTACGGCGGTCTGGCCGAGCATGATCGAGGCAGAGCAGTATTTTTCAGCCGATAGCTTGATGGCCTTCTCGACTACCTCGGGTTTTATGTCCTTGCCAGTCACGACAAAGTGCATGTGTATTTTGGTGAACACCTTGGGGTCGATTTCAGCGCGTTCCGCTTCAAGTTCCACATAACAATCTGAAACCGCCTGGCGGCTTTTCTTCAGGATACTGATCACGTCAAAGCTGGTACAGCCTCCGGCACCGAGCAGCAGCATTTCCATCGGGCGCGGACCGAGATTGCGACCGCCTGCCGCCGGAGAGCCATCCATCAATACCGCGTGACTGCTTTCGGTTTCACCCAGAAAAGAGACCTGTTCCACCCATTTTACCCGTGCTTTCATGTTGTTCCTTATTGTTGACTAATGACCAGAGATTGCCAACTTTACCCGATACCAGAGCAAACCGATAACTTCGTGAATGAATATTCTGCTGCCATACAGCGACCCTGCTTGCGGCAGGAAGGTGAGCAGATCGGTCCGGTAACGCGTGGTGAAAGCGGTCGGTGCTTCGACAACCTCGAATCCGGCCCGGCGAAAGATACCAGCGGCACGCGGCATGTGCCAGGCATGGGTGACAAGATAGATTTTATGGATACCCGCCTGCTGCAGGATGCTGAAGGAGTGTCGGGCATTCTCATATGTATTGTCGGACGTATCTTCTGTCCAGCGAGCTGGTACGTGGAAATCCTGTTCAAGTACTTCGCGCATCTGCTGCGCTTCCGAAATGCTGTTGCCCAGTGGATTGCCGCCGGTCACGAGTATCGGTATGCCGGTTTCACGGTAGAGCTTTGCACCGTAGCGCAAGCGAACCAGGGTGGCATCGGATATGGTGTCCTGCCCGGCGTATTCCGGGGCGTGGAAATAGGTCCCGCCACCGAGTATCACGATCGCGTCGGTGGTTTGAGTTTGGTCTTCAGGTTTGCTCACAACCAACGGCGAGGTTTGTCGCTCCAGCAAATGCAGCGCACCATCGGCAAAATAGGGTGTGGAACCCACCCAGAGCAGGCAGAAAACGGCAATTAGAATGACCTTGGCAAGTTTGGAACAGCGGTAGAGCAGGAATATTCCCAGCGCAAGCAGGCATAACAGGCTGAGCGGCGGCAGCAAGAAGGCGGCAATGCTGTTGGTGATGAACCAGGACATGACAAAACTCACAATTTCACGATACGCACATCTTAACTGGTTTCATTCTTATTCTGATAATTGCATGGCAATCCCGGTATATCCATCGGCTGTATCGGGCTTGTCCTAGCATTGTCGTGGGCTATTCTCTGGGAGAAATAGCGTTTGACAGTGGCGGGTGGGCTGCAATAGAATGCGCGCCCTTCAAGATTTACTTGATTATTGAATTTTTAGGAATGATGGCTATGAAAACATTTTCCGCTAAAGCCGAGGAAGTCCAGCACGACTGGCTTCTGGTTGACGCAGCTGATCAGGTGCTGGGCCGTTTGGCCGCGCAGATCGCTTCCCGTCTGCGCGGCAAGCACAAGGCGATTTATACACCACACGTGGACACCGGCGATTTCGTTGTTGTGGTCAATGCCGATAAGCTGCGCGTGACCGGCAACAAGGCGGAAGCCAAGTTGTACCATCGCCACACGACTTATCCGGGCGGTTTGTACACTACCAATTTTGCCAAGATGCAAGCCCGTCACGCGGGTCGTGTTCTGGAAAAAGCCGTCAAGGGCATGTTGCCAAAAGGCCCATTGGGCTACGCGATGTTGCGCAAGATGAAGGTGTATGCCGGAGCGGCGCATCCGCATGAAGCGCAGCAACCGAAACCCGTTAATTTGTTGAAGGCATAGTCATGAGCGTAACTTATAACTACGGAACAGGTCGTCGCAAAAGTGCGGTGGCGCGTGTGTTTATGAAGGCAGGCAAAGGCGACATCGTGGTGAACGACAAGCCCATAGATGTGTTCTTTTCCCGCGAAACCGGCCGCATGGTCGTGCGTCAGCCGTTGACACTGACCGAGACGCTGGACAAGTTCGATATCATGGTGAACGTCACGGGTGGTGGCGAGTCGGGACAAGCCGGCGCTGTGCGTCATGGCATCACCCGTGCGCTGATCGACTACGATGCAACGTTCAAGCCTGTACTCAAGCAAGCCGGCCTGGTGACGCGTGATGCTCGAGAAGTGGAACGTAAAAAGGTTGGTCTGCGCAAGGCGCGCCGCAGGAAACAGTTCTCCAAACGATAAATCGTTGTGGATGGATAGTAAAAGCCGCCTTCGGGCGGCTTTTGCATTTTGTTGTAGAATGCTGGGCGTTATAAATGGAAGTCACGATGATCAAAGTTGGCGTAGTTGGCGGAACAGGTTATACCGGGGTTGAACTGCTGCGTTTGCTGGCGGCGCACCCTCAGGTGGCGTTGCAAGTGATTACTTCGCGTGCCGATGCCGGTACGCCGGTCAGTCAAATGTTTCCCAGTTTGCGTGGTTATGTGGATCTGCCATTCACGCATCCCGACCAGTCGCATCTTGAAAAATGCGATTTGGTGTTCTTTGCCACCCCGAACGGTATCGCGATGCAGCAAGTGCGCGCGTTGCTGGACGCCGGCGTCAAGGTGATCGATTTGGCGGCAGATTTTCGTTTGCAGGATATCGCTACCTGGGAAAAATGGTATGGCATGACCCACACCTGTCCGGATCTGGTTGCGGAGGCGGTGTATGGTTTGCCGGAAATCAACCGTGCGCAGATCAGATCAGCGCGGCTGGTGGCGAACCCCGGTTGTTATCCGACGGCGGTGCAACTGGGTTTCATTCCGCTACTGGAAGCCGGCGTGATCGAAACGAGCAGTTTGATCGCCGATGCGAAGTCGGGTGTCTCGGGTGCCGGACGCAAAGCTGAAATATCCATCCTGTTTGCGGAAGCTTCAGACAGTTTCAAGGCTTATGGTGTGGCTGGCCATCGCCACTTGCCGGAAATAAAGCAGGGTTTGTCGCGGGTGCTGGGTGCAGAGATCGGGCTGACTTTTGTGCCTCATCTTACCCCGATGATCCGCGGCATCCATGCCACACTTTATGGCAGGCTGACACACGAGGTGGATCTGCAGGCCTTGTTCGAACAACGTTATGCAAACGAGCCTTTCGTGGATGTGATGCCGGCAGGCAGTTTTCCCGATACGCGCTCGGTGCGAGGCGCAAATCATTGCCGGATCGCGGTGCACAGGCCGCAAGGCGGTGATACCGTGGTGGTTTTATCGGTGATCGACAATCTGGTCAAGGGCGCGGCGGGTCAGGCGGTACAGAACATGAACATCATGTTCGGTTTGCCGGAAGCTGCCGCACTTAACATCATTCCGCTATTACCCTGATATGTGGCGCGGAGTCGAACGCAGGATGAACCGCAGATTCAGCATCTCAGCACCAAGATTGTCGGTGCGCCCTCATATCGCCTGGTATTTGCGCTGGGGTATGCTGCTGCCATTCTTATTGGCAGCCGCCGGGGTAGCCTGGTGGGCATACGGCAATGGTCTGGAATTTGCGGGATTTAAGCGCGGCCAAGCCGAGCAAGAGTTGTCCCGGTTGAATGATCAGGTTGCCAAACTGGTGGCACAAAATGCCCAGCTCAGTGACAAAGTGGCGCAATATGAACGCGAGATCCAGATCGAACAGGCGAGCAATCAGGCAACGTCCGAACAGCTGAAGAACATGACAGATGAAAATGCACGCCTTCAGGAAGATCTGGTGTTTTTCCAGAACCTTACCGCAGCGAGTGGCAAAGCGGGCGATCTGGGGGTGCATCGACTAACATTGGAACGGGACGTGATGCCGGGTGAATACAATCTGCGCATGTTGCTGGTGCAGAGCGGGCAGCGCGCCAAGACGTTCAATGGCAGCTATCAACTGGTTGCCACGGTGGTTGAAAATGGGGAGACCACCACCCATGTATTCCCACAAGATGAATCTGGAAATGCACAATTCAAGCTCAGCTTCAGGTATTATCGCCGTGTAGAACAGAGCATCCAGCTGCCGCCTGACGCGCAACTGGACAGTGTTCAAGTACGCATATTCGAGCAGGGCGCAACCGAGCCAAAGGTGCGGCAAAGTGTGAGCCTCTCAACAAGTCAAGGAGTGAACAATGTTCAGCAAGAAGCACAGTAAACCACAAACCCAGATCGATTCATTGATCGGGGCGGGAACCTCCATCGACGGGGATTTGAACTTCACCGGCGGGCTGCGCATCGACGGACAGGTCAACGGCAATGTCGTCGCTGCCCAGGGCAAGCCGAGCACGCTGGTGTTGAGCGAGCACGCGCGCGTGAACGGCGAGGTCAATGTTACCCACCTGGTCATCAACGGTGCGATCAGCGGCTCGGTATATGCAAGCGAATATATGGAACTGCAAAGCAAAGCGAAGGTCAATGGTGATGTGCATTACACGACACTGGAGATCCAGTTGGGCGCGATTGTCGAGGGGCGCCTGATACACAGCAGTACGGCAGCCGAGGATAAAGTGGTGGCGTTCAAGTCGAATACCGGTGAATTCAAGGCAAACAGCGGCGATTAATTTTTTTCAAGGAGCAAAAAATGAATGCAATGACCGAAATGCAAGATCCCCTGTTGTTTACCGACAATGCGGCGAACAAGGTAAAGCAATTGATCGAAGAAGAAGGCAACACCGAGCTCAAGTTGCGCGTGTTTGTCAGCGGCGGCGGATGTTCAGGATTTCAATACGGGTTCACGTTCGATGAGGTTACCAATGAAGACGATACCGTGATGAGCAAGAACGGTGTGCAGTTGCTGATTGACCCGATGAGCTTCCAGTACCTGGTGGGTGCGGAGATCGATTACCAGGAAGGTCTGGAAGGTGCGCAGTTCGTCATCAAGAATCCGAATGCCACTACTACCTGTGGTTGCGGCTCTTCGTTCTCTGCCTGAACTAGTAATCTGCAGCACCAGCCGTACTTCAAAAAAACGGGGCGCGACGCGCCCCGTTTTTTTTGGACATAGTTCTTTTACAGGCCGCTGAGTGCTTTTATATGCGCCAGTGCACTACGGGCCAGCGCATGCAGTTCGTAACCGCCTTCCAGTGCCGACACGATACGCCCCTGTGCGTATTTTCCCGCGATACTTTTTAATTCATCAGTCACCCACGCATAATCGGATTCGGTCAGATTCAGCATGGCCATGTCATCGTCACGGTGCGCATCGAATCCTGCCGAGATCAGCACAAACTCGGGCCGGAATCGTTCCAGCGCAGGCAACCAATGCTGTGTGACGCCAGCCCGAAATTCTTCCCCTCCGGTCCCCGCAGAAAGCGGTACGCTGATGATATGGTCGTTGCAGCCCTCAGTGCCGACATAGGGATAAAACGGATGCTGAAAAGTGGAGCACAACAAGACACGCGCTTCGTCGCGGAAAATGGCTTCCGTGCCGTTGCCATGATGAACATCGAAATCTGCGATCGCCACCCGCTGCAGGCCGTGGTGCAAAAGTGCGTGAGCCGCACCGACCGCGACATTGTTGAATATGCAGAATCCCATGGCGCGCGCGCGCTCGGCATGGTGACCGGGGGGGCGGATATTGCAAAAGGCATTTTCGACCTTCCGCGCCATGACCAGATCGACACCCAGCACCACGGCCCCGGCGGCATGCAGCGCGGCCTGGTAGCTGTATGGATTCATTGCAGTATCGCCATCAAGATGCGCGATGCCCTGTGACGGCACACTCGATGCGATCAGATCGATGTAATCCGCATCATGCACTCGCAACAATTGCTCGCGTGCCGCCGCCGGTGCCTCATGATGCTGCAGATAATTCATCAGTCCGGATGCGATCAGTTGATCTTCGATGGCATGAATACGCGCGGGACATTCCGGGTGATGCGAGCCCATGTCGTGCTTGAGGCTGAGCGGATGGCTGATGTAGGCAGTTTGCATGGCTGTTGGGTGACGGGTTCGCGTTGCTACGGTGCTATCATACTCAACATTCCCGCAGACAAGATGAAAAATCATGGCCAAGCATTACCTTAGCACTCTATTTTCACCCAAGTCCGTCGCCGTGTTCGGCGCAAGTGAACGACCCGACTCGGTCGGTCAGATCGTGTTTCAGAACATGCTGGACAGCGGCTTCCGGGGCGCACTGTACCCGATCAATTCAAAACACACGGAAGTGCAGGGAAAGCGTTCTTACGCTTCCATTGCAGACATCGGTGAAACGGTGGAGTTGGTGGTGATCGCCACCCCCCCAAATACCGTACCGGGCATCATCGAAAGCTGCGGCATACATGGCGTCAAGGCGGCAGTCATCATCACTGCGGGTTTCGGCGAAGCCGGCCATGAAGGCAAGGAACTTGAAAAACAATTGCTCGAGACCGCGCATCGATACGGCATTCGTCTGATCGGGCCGAATTGTCTCGGTATCATGCGGCCATCGATCGGCCTGAATGCCACTTTCAACAAAGGGGGTGCGAACACAGGCAACATCGCCTTCGTTTCACAGTCAGGCGCATTGTGTACCGCTATTCTGGATTGGGCGCAATACAACGATGTCGGGTTTTCGAGCGTGGTTTCCATGGGCTCGTCCACCGATGTGGATTTCGGCGAGATTCTGGATTACCTGGTGTCCGATGCCAATACCCACAGTATCCTGATGTACATCGAGGGGATACGCAATGCACGCAGGTTCATGAGTGCATTGCGTGCTGCCGCACGCATCAAACCGGTGATCCTGGTCAAGGTCGGGCGCCATGCGGCAGGTTCCAAAGCGGCGATGTCGCATACCGCGTCTCTGGTAGGTGCGGACGACGTTTTCGACGCGGCGGTCAGTCGTGCCGGGGTGGTGCGGGTGCAGACCATCACCCAGCTGTTCACAGCAGCGAAGGCACTGTCTTGCGGGTTTCGTCCGGTTGGGAACCGTCTTGCGATCGTCACCAATGGCGGCGGCCCGGGCGTTATGGCGGCAGATCGTGCAGCCGACCTGGGGGTGGCAATGGCCAGCTTGTCGGATACCACCATCGACTATCTCAACCAGTATTTGCCCCCAACTTGGCCGCACGGCAATCCGGTGGACATCATCGGCGACGCGCAGGCGGACCGCTATCATCATGCAGTGAAGGCATGTCTGGAAGATGACAACGTCGATGGCGTGCTGGCCATTCTTACTCCTCAGGCGATGACCAAGCCGCTGGAGTCGGCACAAGCGCTGATCGAACTTTCCAATACGCACAGCAAGCCGCTGTTGACCTGCTGGATGGGAGATACGCAGGTGGCGGAAGCGCGTAAAGCGTTTGCCTTGGCACACAAGCCGCACTTCCGTACCCCGGAACCCGCAGTGGAGGTGTTCTCGCATCTGTCCGCTTACTACCGCAACCAGAAGCTGCTGATGCAGATGCCCGGCCCCTTGTCACATCACGTTGAGCCAGACGTGGAGAGTGCCCGGCTGATCATCGAAGGTGCCATGCAGGAACATCGCAAGGTGCTGACGGAAATGGAATCGAAGGCACTTTTGTCGGCCTTTCATATTCCGGTTGCAAAAACCCTGATCGCACGCTCGCCCAACGAAGCGCTGCTGATTGCGCAGCAATTGGGTTTTCCGGTGGCGATGAAAGTCAATTCGCCGGACATCACGCACAAAAGCGATGCAGGGGGCGTAATGCTCAACCTGGATAATGCGCATGAGGTTCGCGCAGCTTATCAACATATCCACGATAACGTACAACGCAACCGGCCGGCCGCGAAGATGGATGGCATCGCCATCGAACCGATGATCGTCAAACAGAATGGCCGGGAATTGATGATAGGGGTCACAACCGATCCGGTGTTCGGACCGGTCATCACCTTCGGTGCGGGCGGAACGGCCGTTGAGATCATGGGTGACCGGGCAGTCACACTGCCGCCGCTGAACACTTTTCTGGTCAAGGAGCTGATCCAGGGCACCCGCATCGCCGGGATGTTGGGCGCGTTCCGCAACATGGCACCGGCCAATATCGCTGCGCTTGAGGATGTGCTGTTGCGGGTGTCGGAGATGGTCTGCGAGCTGCCCCTGCTCAAGGAGATGGACATCAATCCGCTGATCCTCGACGAGAACGGGGCATTGGCTGCTGATGCGCGCGTGGTGGTGGAATACCGCCAACCCAGTGCCGACCGTTATGCGCACATGGCCATCTACCCGTATCCCACGCAATTGGTCAAACACTGGCAACTTGCCGACGGCACGGATATCACGATCCGACCGATCCGTCCCGAAGATGCCGAACTGGTGCAAAGATTCGTGCGTGAATTGTCCGAGGAATCGAAATATTTTCGATTCATGAGCAGCATGCACGAACTCACCGAAACCATGCTGGTGCGGTTTACCCAGATCGATTACAGCAGGGAGATGGCGCTGATTGCCGTGACAGTCGAACAAGAGCAGGAGATCGAGCAGGGTGTTGCCCGATTTGCCATCAATCCGGATGGCGAGTCCTGCGAGTTTGCCCTCGTGATTGCAGACAACATGCATGGCAAAGGCTTGGCACAGAAGCTGATGGTTTCACTGATGGAGGCGGCTCGTGACCAGGGTTTGTCCACCATCGAAGGAGAAGTGCTGAGCAATAACCACAACATGATCAAGCTCATGACGCGGCTCGGCTTTGCCACGAAAACCAGCAAAGAGGATCAAAGCATCATGAAAGTCAGCAAGGCGTTATAAATCCCTGCATTGCCGAGGTGCCGGCAAGACCAACTACGTTCACTGGATGCGCCCAGAACCCAATGTTGAGTGGCGAAGGTACAGAACGTTGGGGTATCGATCAGTGGTTGCGATAGATCGAACCCAATACGCAGGGGTGTTTTGCGCCGGTGACCAAAGGCAAATTGGCGGGTTTGCCTTGCAGTGCCTGTTGAGCCAGCCAGGCGAAGGCGATGGCTTCCAGAAAATCGCCATCCACACCGAGGGTTTTGGTGGTTCTCACGGTACAGCTGGGGAGCAAATCCTGCAGACGCTTGGTCAGGGCGATGTTGTGGGCGCCGCCGCCACATAGATAGATTTCTTCCGCGCCGGAACAATGTGATTGGATGGCTTGTGCGATGCTGCTACAAGTGAGTTCAAGCAGGCTGGCTTGTACATTTGCCGCAATTTCGTTTCCTTGCAGCTTGCTTTCCAGCCAGGCGAGATTGAACAGGTCGCGCCCGCTGCTTTTGGGCGGAGGCAAATCAAAGTAGGGTTCCGCAATCATTCGATCCAATAATGTGGACAGCACTTCGCCGGTCAATGCCCAGGCGCCGTTATCGTCAAAGGGTTTACCCAGATGTTGCATGCACCAGGCATCCATCAGCAGGTTGCCGGGGCCACAGTCGAAGCCTGTGGCCGGTTTACCCGGAGCCATGTTGGTCAGGTTGCTGATGCCGCCAATGTTGACGATGACGCGGTGAATATCGGGATGGCGCAGAACACGATCGTGAAACGCGGGAACCAACGGCGCCCCTTGTCCGCCTGCGGCGATGTCGCGACTGCGGAAATCGCTGACCACGGTGATGCCGGTCAATTCGGTCAGCAGCGCAGCGTTGCCGATTTGCAGCGAATAGCCGCGCCCGGGACAATGGCGTACGGTCTGGCCGTGGCAGCCGACGGCTTCGACTTGATGGTGTGGTGTATTGGCCTGAACGAGCAGGGAATCGACAGCCGAGGCATACAGCCTTGCCAATTGGTTGCCGGTGACTTGTGCCTGGTGCAGCTCGTTGTGAGCAGGCCGGTGCAAATCCAGCAAGCTATTCTTCAGCGCGTCATCGAAGGGCAGATAGAATTGTGAAAGTTGCAGGGGTTCGGCCTGACCTAAATCAACAAGAACCGCATCGATTCCATCCAGGCTGGTTCCGGACATCAAACCGATATATAGCTCGGATTGTTGAGGCACAGGCTGCTTAATCGAGTTTCGCGAGATTGGTATTGCGCAGCAGGTTCAGGCGGGCAATCAGATCGTTTGCCACCGGTTGAAACGCGGCGAGGTCAGTACTGTCGATGGGTTTTGCATCGGGCAGGGCAACCCGCAGTGGGTCGCGTTGCTGGCCGTTCACCCTGAATTCATAATGCAGGTGCGGCCCGGTTGCCAATCCGGTCATGCCGACGTATCCGATCACCTCGCCCTGGGTGACATGCTGGCCTTTGCGCAGACCCTGGGCGAACCGGGACAAGTGTCCGTATACGGTTGTGTAGCGACCCTGATGGTTGACCATGATGACGTTGCCGTATCCGCCCTGCTTGCCGACTACTGCAACGATACCGTCAGCGGTCACTTTGACTTTGGTTCCCATCGGTGCTGCAAAATCGGTGCCCTTATGCGAGCGCCATTTGTTGAGTATCGGGTGAAAACGTGACAGGGAAAAACGCGAGCTGACACGGGAAAACGCGATGGGTGAACGCAAAAACGCTTTGTGTACGCTTTTGCCTTCCGGCGTGTAGTAATCGCCGTGCTGCGCGTCTTTCTGAAAATACAGGGCGCGATAAACATGACCCTGGTTGACGAATTCGGCCGCCTGGATGCGACCCATCTGCAGCAGCGCACCGTTGCTGTAGGTCATTTCATAAACGACGGTGAACCGGTCGCCTTTGCGCAAATCATGATGGAAATCGATATCGCCGCTGAACAGTTCGCTCAACTGGTTGGCTGCCGCATCAGGCAGGCCCGTTTCGTCGGTGGCGGCATACAAATTGGTTTTGATTTCGCCGGTGCGAACGAACAAGCGGGTCTCCAGTTGCGCGGGAAGTGTTTTGCTTTTGAACTTGCCATCCTGCTTGTCTATCAAAATCTGTGCGTTATCGCTGTCGAGATAACGTATTGCGATCAGATCACCCGAGATGGTGGTCTCTGCCTGAATCTCTGTGCCAACCGGCAATTTTCGGAAAGAGGCCGCATCGGGAGATTTGCGCAGATAATCGCCTGCAGCCGTATCTTCTATGCTCAGGCGGCGCATCAACTCATCCACGGTATCGCCGCGTTGCACACGTTCGTTGCGCCAATAACTGTCGGCAACTTCAACAACGGGAATTTTGGGCAGCACGACATCTTCAATGGCAACTTTGTTTGCGGACAAATCAAAATCATTTTGCGGAACCAGTCCGAAAGCAGTGACCACACCCAGTAACGGCAGGGTGGACAGGGCGACAAACCAGCGCAGCTTTTTCTTGTTTTCCAGCATTTTGCGTCCTTGGTCGGGCGGGTTTTGGGTTACCATTAATAATTCCTTGAGTTGTTCTGCTTTGTTGCGGCAACGTGCTGCGCAGCGATAAACGGTGCGCACTTTAACAGAAAGCGGCATCAGCACAAAACCCGGCTGACAGGTGGCGAAGCTAGGCCGATGAATGGACAGGGAAAAGAATGACTGGGGTTGCGATATTGGGTTGTGTACGCGTTCCATATTCGACGATGATCAAGTCCGAAACGAAAAAGCTATAGAGCGATGCAGACAGAAATGACACAGATATTGGCGCAGATCAAGCGCGGCGCACACGAGTTGCTGCTTGAGGATGAATTGAAGCAAAAGCTCGCGCAGGGAAGGTCGTTGCGCGTCAAGGCGGGTTTCGATCCGACTGCGCCGGATCTGCATCTCGGTCATACCGTGTTGCTCAACAAAATGCGCCAGCTGCAGGATCTTGGTCACCACGCGCTGTTTTTGATCGGTGACTTTACCGGAATGATCGGCGACCCAACCGGGAAAAATACCACCCGCCCACCATTGTCGCGCGAGCAGGTCCTGGAAAACGCCCAATCTTATCGGGAGCAGGTTTTCAAGGTGCTCGATCCGGACAAGACCGAGGTCGTGTTCAACTCGACCTGGATGGATAAGTTCAGCGCAGTAGATTTGATTAAATTGGCGGCTACCCACACTGTGGCGCGCATGCTGGAACGCGACGACTTCGGCAAGCGATACAAAAGCAACCAGCCGATCGCCATCCACGAATTCATCTATCCACTGGTGCAAGGTTATGATTCCGTGGCACTCAAGGCGGACATCGAGCTGGGCGGTACAGACCAGAAATTCAACCTGCTCATGGGGCGGGAGCTTCAGAAGCATTATGGGCAGCCGGCACAGTGTGTGCTCACAATGCCGTTGTTGGAAGGTTTGGACGGTGTGAACAAAATGTCCAAGTCGATGGGTAATTACATCGGCATCACCGATGCGCCACAGGAGATATTCGGCAAGCTGATGTCGATTTCCGATACATTGATGTGGAAGTATCTGGAGTTGCTTTCGTTCCGCAATCTGGATGAGATCGCCGGCTGGCGCGCGGAGGTGGCCTCAGGGCGTAACCCCCGCGATGTCAAGGTGCTGCTGGCCCAGGAGATCGTGGCACGCTTTCATAGCCGGCGGGCCGCAGAAGATGCTTTGACGGAATTCGAGGCGCGCTTTCGTCAGGGCGTGTTGCCGGATGACATGCCGGAAGTCGATGTCTCCGCGGTTGATGGCGGCATTGTTGTACCGCAACTGCTCAAACAGGCCGGTCTGGTGGAAGGGACGTCCGAAGCGATGCGCATGATCCAGCAGGGCGCGGTCAAACTGGACGGCGAGCGTATCAACGACAAGTCAATCGTGGTCAAAACCGGCGCCGTGGTGGTGGCGCAGGTGGGCAAGCGTAAATTCGCCCGCATCACGGTCAGGTAGATTATGGTTGTAGTGTGATGAACCTTTTGCTAGAATCCCGCCCTCGAATTTTTTGTAGAAGGTAGTTAGTTCATGACAACAGTACGTGTTAAAGAGAATGAGCCGTTCGAAGTGGCGATGCGCCGTTTTAAGCGTTCCGTGGAAAAGACTGGTCTGCTGACAGATTTGCGCGCCCGTGAGTTTTACGAGAAGCCAACCGCAGAGCGCAAGCGCAAGCTGGCTGCCGCCGTGAAGCGTCATTACAAGCGCCTGATGAGCCAGGTTCTTCCTCCCAAGCTCTATTGATTGATCTGCTGCGCCGTCACTGGCGCGCCGGTTGGTATCAATATGAGTCTCAAGCAGCAAATCACCGATGACATGAAAGCCGCGATGCGCGCCAGGGAAACGGCGCGTCTCGGGGCTATTCGTCTGTTGCTCGCCGCGATGAAACAGCGCGAGGTGGACGAGCGCATAGAATTGACGGATGCAGATGTGGTCGCAATCATCGAAAAGATGAACAAGCAGCGGCGCGATTCTATAAGTCAATACGAAGCGGCTGGACGCCAGGATTTGGCGGACGTCGAAAAATTCGAGATGAGCGTGCTGGCCAATTACATGCCGCAACAATTCAGCGAAGCCGAAATCAATACCGCCGTGGCCGAGGCGATTGCCGCGACTGGAGCGGTAAGTCAGCAGGACATGGGCAAGGTAATGGGTATTCTCAAGCCAAAGTTGGCCGGCCGCGCCGACATGGGCAAGGTTTCTGCCATGATAAAGGCACAGTTATCCAAATAGTCTTCAGTTAAACCACGCTGCGCGATATCCTTTCATGTGGAGTAGTTGGCAAAGGATGTCGATCTTGATGAGAGGGCGGTGCTGGCGTGATTCCAAAAAATTTCATTCAGGATCTGCTCAATCGTCT
>JBBQNH010000025.1:0-28763 GCA_038329705.1 Burkholderiales bacterium
GACGGCGCTCGAGAACAACGATGCGGCCGCCATCGATGCAGCGATCAAGACCATCGTGCTGCTGCACAGCATGATCCTGTCGTTCGGCGGGATTCCGCTGCTCTATTACGGCGATGCGATCGGCACGCTCAACAGCGTTGAATATCTGGCCGATCCCGACGAACGCGATGACAACCGCTGGATAAACCGTTCGCATTTCGATTGGGCCAAGGCGGAAAAACGGCACCAGGAAGGCACCGTGGAGCAGCGCATCTACAGCATGCTGAAAAGAATGATCGCATTGCGCAAGGAGACCACCGCATTCGCGGACTTCGACAACCGTTATTTGCTGATGGTGGATAATCCCAACCTGCTGGTGTTTTCCAGGATAGACCCGCTGAACAGTGCCAACCGGGTGCTGGTGGTCGCCAACTTCCACTTCGAACAACAGGAGCTGCATACCGGTAAATTGAAGCCGCACGGGTTCTTCCAGAAGAACGGGATGAAGGACATCTGTTCAGGCACCATCGTCCCGGTGGAACACGATACGGTCATCATCCCGCCATTGACCTGCTTTTGGCTGACCGACTGGCACGCCAGGCAATCCAGATGAGCGGCAATCCGGATGATCTGAAACCCCGCTGACTTTAGGAAATATTGATATGCGCATCGCCACCTGGAACGTCAATTCGCTGAAAGTGCGCCTGCCGCACGTGCTGGACTGGTTGGCGGCGAATCCGGTCGACGTGCTGTGCCTGCAGGAGACCAAGCAGCAGGACGGCGATTTTCCGCAGGCTGCATTACAGGACGCGGGTTATCACAGCGTATTCAGCGGGCAGAAGACCTACAACGGCGTGGCGATCCTGAGCCGCGAACCTGCCATCGAAGTGCAGTATGGCATACCGGATCTTGACGATGAGCAGAAGCGTGTGATCGCCGCCACCTATGGTGATATCCGAGTGGTGGATGTTTACATCCCAAACGGCCAGAGCGTCGATTCGGACAAATACCAGTACAAACTGAAATGGCTGACCGCCCTGCATGCCTGGCTGAAACAGGAGCTGGTGCGTTATCCGAAGCTGGTGTTGCTGGGCGACTACAACATCGCGCCGGAAGACCGCGACGTGCATGACCCAAAGACATGGGAAGGTAACGTGCTGGTCAGCGAAGCGGAACGCGAGATGTTCCGCGGCCTGATCCAACTCGGGCTGCACGACAGTTTTCGCCTGTTCGATCAGGTAGAAAAATCATTCACCTGGTGGGACTATCGCATGATGGGCTTTCGCCGCAACCACGGGTTGCGCATCGACCATATCCTGATCAGCGAGCCGCTGGTGGCACAGTGCCAGGGATGTGTGATCGACAAGGCGCCGAGGAAGCTGGAGCGGCCGTCGGATCATACGCCGGTGATCATCGAGCTGTAGACAACTCTCGCTGGTTGTTTCATCAGTCCTTGCCGATCTTGAGGATCGGCAACATCACTTCTCGCAGTTTCGTGGCTAGATCCAATGCCTGCATATTCCATTTGTCGGCTACTTATTACCTTTGGTCTATTTTTTATTACCATTAATCGCTTCTCTTTACCTTTGGTCTTCTTCTTGTTTATTTCACCGGGTTTTTAAATAAACTGCATGTGCATAGTTCATCATGCGGTGACCAGCTCAATAGCGAAATCACATCATATCTCGTCGGGCGTTAACTGCGTCTTGCTTGATTGAACACCGATAAACAGGAGGCAGCATGTCTACAAACAATGGATTCTTTAACTTCAAAAAATACCCGATCGCCCTGGTTATTCTGGCCTTCATCCTGACCGCCTGCGGCGGGGGTGGAAGCGCAAGCGATAATTCGCTGGCGCTATCGGGGATAGTGCTCGATTCCTATAACATTCCGGTGGCAAACGCCGAAATAGTGATCGATCCCAATACCACACCGGTGGCAAGCGCTGCGGTGACGGTTCACCGCGACCGGGTTGTAGCCCATACCGACTCGCACGGTGCTTTTCATTGCAGGGTTCCTCCCGGTAGACACCACATCAACGCTAAAAGGGAAGGGCGTGTCTTCCTGGATAAGGACTTTGACGCGCACAAGGACGTTGGTCATGACAGCCATGATCTTGGCGAACTCCATCCGTGGATCAACAATAAACCGGTTAACTATGATGTTGCTGTGACACTTAGCGGTATCGCCATCTCACCGGCTACCGCCACGGTGCAGCAGGGTCAGAATGCAGCCTACACTGCCATCTCCACATATTCCGATGCGACGACTGCAGACCTGACCAGTCAAGTTGCCTGGTCATCCGCCGATCCGACGGTTGCGACGATCGATGCTTCCACCGGTATAGCCGCAGGAGTTGGGGTGGGCAGCACATCGGTATCTGCATCATTTGCATCATCCAGTGTCGTCATTGCCCCAGCGAGTATCACAGTCGCGCCTACTGCACCGCCTGCACCTGCTGCAGCCGTTGTAACTGTGTCGGCGACATCACCAAAAACGCTCAGCTTCAACTGGACAGCGGTGTCCGGCGCGACGTCATACAAATTGCTCAAGAGCGCCGATGGCCTCATTGCCTACAGTCAAGTTGGCGGGAATCTGGCTGATACCGCGACCCAGGCGACTGATGTGATCGGCGTCCACTTACAAGACTGGGTGAATGAGCGTTACATCGTGCAGGCTTGCAATGCGAGCGGCTGTACCAATTCCAGCCCGGTCTCCACCACCTCTGCGATGATCGCGGTCATCGGCTATGTCAAGGCCGGCAATACCGAGGCGAGTGGCCAGTTCGGTTACTCGGTCGCGCTCTCTGCGGACGGCTACACCATGGCGGTCGGTGCATATGGCGAGACCAGCGATAGCACCGGCATCAATAGCACGCCTAATCCAGGTGCTTTTTATGGCGCTGGTGCCGTGTATGTGTTCAGCCTCAGCGGCACCACCTGGACCCAGCAGGCCTATGTCAAGGCCAGCAACACCGGGGATGGTGACAAATTCGGCTACTCGGTCTCTCTCTCCAAGGACGGTAACACCCTGGCGGTAGGGGCAACTAATCAGGCTGGTTCTGGCGCGGTGTATGTGTACAGCCGCACTGGCACCTCCTGGACCGAACAGGCCTATGTCAAGGCCAGCAATGCTGGAGGCGGCGATCAGTTCGGCGACTCGGTCGCACTCTCCGCGGACGGTAATACCCTGGCGGTCGGGGCAAAATTTGAGGACAGCGGTACCAGCGGCATCAACACCACGCCCGATGAACTGGCCACAAATGCGGGTGCGGTGTATGTATACAGCCGCAGTGTTGCCACCTGGACCGAGCAGGCTTATGTCAAGGCCAGCAACGCTGGAGCCGGTGACGCATTCGGTTACGCGGTTGCGCTCTCTGCGGACGGCAATACGCTGGCGGTCGGTGCAAATGCCGAGGACAGCAGCACCAGCGGCATCAACACCACGCCCGATGAAGGGCAACTCAATTCTGGCGCGGTGTATGTGTTCAGCCGTAACGTTGCCATCTGGACCCAGCAGGCCTATGTCAAGGCCGGCAACACCGGGGCCAGTGACGCTTTCGGGTACTCGGTCGCGCTCTCCGCCGACGGCAATACGCTGGCGGTCGGTGCAAATGCCGAGGACAGCGGTACCAGCGGCATCAACACCTCGCCTAATGAACTGCAACTCGATTCTGGCGCGGTGTATGTGTTCAGCCGTAGTAGTGCCACCTGGACCCAGCAGGCCTATGTCAAGGCCAGCAACACCGGGGCCGGTGACAAATTCGGCAGCTCGGTCGCACTCTCTGCGGACGGCAGTACCTTGGCGGTCGGGGCACCCTACGAGGACAGCAGCACCATCGGCATCAACACCATGCCGGCGGATCTGAACGCTAATGTGAATGCGGGCGCGGTGTATGTGTACAGCCTCAGCGGCACCACCTGGTCCGAAAAGTCCTATGTCAAGGCCAGCAATACCAAGGCCGGTGACCTGTTCGGTTACTCGGTCGCGCTGTCCACGGATGGCACTACCATGGTGGTCGGGGCAAATAACGAGGACAGCATTGCCACCGGCATCGGCGGTGACCAGACTGATGTCTCGGCCTCCAACGCGGGTGCGGTGTATCTGTACTAAGTACAGCGCTGACTGATCAGGATGTTTTCAAACCCACCCTGATCAGGTTTGATTGATTGAACAACGGGAGCTTCGGCTCCCGTTTTTTTTGATTTGTGCTTTCTCTCCCCTGTGCGCCGCCGAGTAGCGCAGGCTGGTCAGGGGGATTTCGGCAAGGTGCTTTGCATAGTCATTCGACTAAGCTGGCAAACAATGCCAGCCAAGTCGCTGGTTATGTTTGAGCGCGTAGCGCGAGTTCCGCAGCCGCCTGACCAGTCGAGCAACGCAGGGTACCGCGAAGCGGCGGCAAACCGGGGGCGATTTCTTTTGGTTACTTTTCTTGGCAAGACAAGAAAAGTGACTGATGAAACTACTAGCCATCTGACTAACCCAGCAAACGACGCTGGGTAAGTCATTGGTTATAGCTGCCGGTCTACCACCGGCGAAGTTGATTTTGAAGTTGTGCATATTCACCCTTCGACAGGCTGGTGAAACAACTAGCCATTCGACTAGGCAGTCAAAAGACGCCAGCCAAGTCGCTGGTTATCAGGGTAAACGGCAAAAAACAACTAGCCATTCACCCCAAACATCATCCGCTTGGCGACAAACTTCTTCACAAACGGCAAACAGTCCAGCGCAGTGAGCGCGGCTGCGCGGCCGGCGCTGACCAGCGGCAGGTCGTTGGAAAACAGGCGCACCAAGCCATCGGTAAAGCGTATCCCCGCCTCGCGATCGGTGCGCCGCTGGCTGCAATAGGCGGCGAGCATCGCTTCTGTGCCCAATGCTTCCGGCTTGGCATCGAGTATCTCCTGCGACAATTCCCATGCATCGCGCAGCCCCAGGTTGAATCCCTGTCCGGCTACCGGGTGCATGGTTTGTGCGGCGTTGCCGAGCAGCACGATATGCGGCAGCGGCGACTGATGGGGTGCGCGCCGCAGGCCAAGCGGGAAGCTGGTGCGCTTGCCGACGGTCAGGAATTCTCCGACGCGATCGCCGAAGTGCTGGTGAAGTTCATCCAGAAACTTCGCGTCGTCCCATGCCAGCATATCCTGGGCGTATTGGTGCGGCGCAGTCCACACCAGTTCATAGCCATTCTTGAACGGCAGCAACGCCAACGGCCCCTGCGAAGTGAATCGTTCGAACGCAGTCTTGGTTTGCGGTGAGGAACAGGTGATGTGGGTGATCAGCGCACTCTGGCCATAGTCGTGTACCTTCGGCGGAAATTGTTGCGCCAACAGTTTTCCGCCGTCGGCGACTACCGCTAGGCGGGTATGCAGCGAGTGTTCGGCGCTATCCTGCTGATAGCCGATCACAGCTTGATCGTCTGCTTGTGTGAGTTGCGTGACGCTGGCGCCGTAAATGGAGGTGACGCCGCTGTGTTTCAGTGCAGTCGTCAATGCATCCTGCAGTGCCGGGTAGGGCAGTACATAGCCGAGGTCCGGGACGTTCAATTCTTCGGCCTGCAGTACCGCGCGGCCAAAGCTGTGCTTTTGCGAGATGTGGATGGTGCGTATCGGCGATACATCATGCAGCTCGTCCCACACGCCGAGGCGTGTCAGCAACAGACGGCTGCCATAAGACAATGCAAGTGCGCGGGCATCCTGGCTGGCGCCATTCGCCGGCCTGGCTTCCAGTACACAGACTTTCAGCTTGCTATCGCGCAAAGCCAGTGCCAGCGCGGCACCGACCGGGCCGCCGCCGATGATGGCGATATCGTATTCAGCGTTCATTGCTTCCTCATCAGTTCTTCGATATCCGCCACCGTTTTCGGGGCGGCATCGGTCAGCACTTCATTGCCCGTTGCGGTGACCAGCACATCGTCCTCGATGCGGATGCCGATGTTCCACAAGTTCATCGGCACGTTATCGGCGGGACGAATGTAGCAGCCGGGCTCGACGGTCAGCACCATGCCGGCCTGCAACGGGCGCCAGTTATCGCCGATCTTGTAATCGCCGACATCATGCACGTCCATGCCCAGCCAATGGCCGGTGCGGTGCATATAGAACTGCTTGTAACTCTCGCTTTCAATCACGGTATCCACGCTGCCGTGGCACAACTTCAGGTCGATGAAGCCCTGTGCCAACACGCGCAGTGCGGCATCGTGTGGCGCGTTCCAGGTCTGTTTCGGTTTTGCGGCGTCGATCGCGGCGGCTTGCGCGGCCAGCACGATCTGATACACATCCTTTTGCTCGGCGCTGAATGTTCCGCCGATCGGGAAGGTGCGCGTGATATCGGCGGCATAGCCGTCCAGTTCACAGCCCGCATCGATCAGCAGCAGGTCGACGTCGCGCAGTTTGGCATTGTTCCCCACATAGTGGAGTACACAGGCATTCGCGCCGCCCGCGACGATCGAGGTATAGGCGGGATGACGCGCGCCATGGCTGCAAAACTCGTGGATCAACTCTGCTTCGATCTGATATTCAAACATGTCCGGGCGGGTGAAACGCATCGCGCGCTTGTGCGCTGCCGTGGAGATTGCGGCCGCGCCGCGCATGATAGCCACTTCGTGCTCATCCTTGAACAGGCGCATCTCATTGAGCAGGACGCGCACATCGCGGATCTCGTCCGGCGCACGGATGCCGGCGCGGGCTTTTTCCTTGACCGCGCTGCGTAACCCGAGGATGCGCTGGTCCCATGCGGCGTGCAGGCCCAAGGGATAAAATAGCGCGGGCTGGTTACCCATCAGTTCGACCAATTTTTCATCCATCTGGGCAACCGGATATGCCTCGTCGAATCCATACTGTGCCTGGGCCGCATCGGGGCCAAAGCGATGTCCATCCCATATCTCGCGCTCCAGATTCTTTTCGCGGCAAAACAGGATCGATTTGGCTGGCTGTTTTTCCCCTTGGCCGGCAACCAGTACCAGCACCGCTTCCGGCTCGGTGAAACCGGTCAGGTAATAAAAATTGCTGTCATGCCGGTAGCTGTAGTGCGTATCGGCATTGCGCGCCACTTCCGGCGCGGTGGGGATGATCGCGATACCCTGTTGCATCTGGGACAACATGCGTGAGCGGCGTTTGGCGTAGATAGTTGGGTCTATGGTCATGGTGCATTGTGCAGCGGATGAGACGATCTTTGCAATGTACAAATATGGCTGTCGAGTTCGGCCAGACGCTGCGGTGTACCGACATCCACCCATAAGCCACGGTGGTATTCGCCGCTGACTTTGCCGAGCGCGATCTGCGCGCGCAGCAAAGGTGCCAGCGGCGCGATGCTGCCGTGCGGGATGGCGGCAAACAAGCCCGGCTGATAGATGCCGATACCGCTGAACGTCAGTGGCAAACTGTCGGTTGCATGGGGTGAGTCATTGCGGTCTGCGATGCGCTCATTGACCAGCAGGAAATCCCCGTTCGGGTGGTGGGCGGGGTTGTCCACCAGCATCAGATGTGCTGCATCATCGCTGGCTTTTAGCGCGACAGCACGCTGTTGCAGGCCGGCAAAATCATAATCGCAGAAGATATCGCTGTTGATCACGGCGAACGGTTCGTCGCCCAGCAACGGCAAGGCATATGCGATGCCTCCCGCAGTTTCCAGTGCCTTGCCTTCGGCGGAATATCGGATGCGCGCGCCGAAGCGGCTGCCGTCGCCCAATGCCTGTTCGATCTGCTTGCCGAGGTGGGCATGATTGATGACGATCTCACGAATACCCGCCCGGACCAGGTTTTCAATGTGCCAGACGATCAGCGCTTTGCCGGCGACTTTCAGTAGTGGTTTTGGGGTGTGGTCGGTGAGCGGACGCATGCGCTCGCCGCGGCCGGCAGCTAAAATCATCGCCTTCAAAAGGTGTAGCCCTCTTGTTTGATGTGCGGCTCCAGCACGTCGAGCAGGTTCAGCAGCGGTTTGAGGTCGATATAGCGCACGCAGGCAGCACGCAAATACGACATGACCAAAGGCAGGTCTTTCAGATAGCCCTCCTTGCCGTCGCGGTGATACAGGCGGGCAAAAATGCCCAGCACCTTGAGATGGCGCTGGACGCCCATCCATTCGTAATCGCGGTAGAACTCGGAAAAGTCGTTGTGCACCGGCAGGCCGGCCTTTCTGGCTTTCTCCCAATAGCGTATCAGCCAGTCAATGATCTCGGCTTCTTCCCAGCGGATATAGGCATCCTTGAACAGCGAGGCGAGATCATAGGTGATCGGGCCATATACCGCGTCCTGGAAATCGATGATGCCCGGGTTGGGTTCCGTGACCATCAGATTGCGCGAGTGGAAGTCGCGGTGTACATAGACGCGCGGTTGGGCAAGGTTGTTGGTGATGATGCGCGCGAACACGGTTTCCAGTTTGGCGTTTTGTGCATCTGTAAGCGTGACGTTGAGGTGCTTGTTGATGTACCAGTCGGGAAACAGGCGCATTTCGCGCAGCAGCAGTGCTTCGTCGTAGAGAGGCAATTCGTTGTCGTGCGAGGCAAGCTGGATCCTGATCAGTGCATCGGTGGCTGCGCCATACAGTTCCCGTGCAGTGCCGGGATTGCCATCCTGCAAAGCTTGCAGATAGGTGGTGTTGCCGAGGTCGGACAACAGCAGGAACCCCTGTTCGATATCCTGGGCGTGCATGTGAGGAACATGGGTTCCGGCATCCTCGAACAGCTTGGCGATATGCACGAACGGACGACAGTCCTCCTTCTCAGGTGGCGCATCCATCACGATCAATGTGCGGTTGTCGAAAGTGGCCCTAAAGTAGCGGCGAAAGCTGGCATCGGCCGAGGCGGGCGCAAGGGTGAATCGTTCATCGGGGAAAAGCTTGTGCAGCCACTCGGTAAGCTGCTTCTGGCGTTGCATATCGGGCTCTCGCATGGACTTGATGTTAAACTGGCAGGAGTTTATCACCTTATATTTGCTGCGCGATATGCGGTTTCGATTCAAATATCCTTTCATCATCCTGATGTTTTGCATAGCGCAACAGTCTTACGCGGGCGAAGACCTGCCCGTTTCCCCGGCGGATAAAAATCCGCGGTTACCGGGCAATTCTGTCCAGTCGGGTCAGACCGTCATTGATGCGGACTCTCTGGTGGGCAGGGCGGACGATCAGGTCGAAGCCAGCGGAGATGCAACATTAAGCCAGGACGGCAAGTCGATCCGTGCCGATACCCTGTTGTTCGACCAGCGTACCCATCAGGTCGATGCGCGCGGCTCGGTTGTCCTGAAACAGGATGGCAATACCATGAGCGGCCCCCATCTGCTGTTCAATCTGGATGAGAGCGTCGGCACCATGGAGCAACCGCAATTTTATTTGCCGGAAAATGGTGCGCGCGGTACCGCGGACGTGCTGAATATCATGGATCGCGAACGCTTCAATATGGACCATGCCACCTATACCACTTGCCCGGCGGGGAATCAGGATTGGCTGATGAGCATGGGGTTGCTGGAGATCGACCGTGGCCGGCAGGTCGGGGTAGCGCATAATGCATTGGTAGAGTTTAAAGGGGTGCCGATCCTGTATACGCCATGGATGGATTTCCCGCTGAACGGCCAGCGCAAGTCGGGATTCCTGGCGCCGATCTTTGGCGGAACGAGCAATGGCGGCAGCGAGATCACCCTGCCTTTCTACTGGAATATCGCGCCCAACTTCGATGCAACGATCGCGCCGCGCATAATGACCAAACGGGGCTTGATGCTCTACAACGAGTTTCGCTACCTGGAGCCCGGTTACCACGGTGAACTGAATGTGGACGTGTTGCCCAACGATAAAATAACCCAAACCAGCCGCTCCCGTTTCAGCCTCAAACATGGCCAGACCCTGACGGCCAACCTGGGTGGTTACGTGAATTACTCCCGTGTCGCGGACAACGACTATTTTCGCGATCTGGGAGATGCGGTCAATACCACCTCGCTGGTCAACCTGTTGCAGGAAGGCGGGTTGGATTATGACGCGGGCTGGTGGACGACCGGCGCGCGCGTTCAGCAATACCAGACCCTGCAGGATCCCGCTGCACCGATAACCGTGCCTTATGCACGCTTGCCGCAGCTGACTCTCAACGCACAGAAATATTATGGCGGGACAAACGTCGCATTTGCCGGCGAATATGTGAATTTCAGTCATCCCACCGCGGTCAATGCCAGTCGCGTAGTGATCAACCCCAGTGTCAGCTATCCGCTGGTGAGCACCCTGCAGCCCTATTATCTGACGCCCAAGGTGTCAGTGCACAGCACGTACTATGCTATCGGTGCGAATAACACATCGGCAGCGCCGAATGCCACACGAACATTGCCGATTTTCAGTATGGATAGCGGCATCTTTTTCGAGCGTGAGTCGAATATGTTGGGCGGGGATTATGTGCAAACGCTGGAGCCCCGTGCATTCTATGTATATGTGCCCTATACGAATCAGTCGCAATTGCCGAACTTCGATTCGGCACAGGCCGATTTCAGCGTTACCCAGATGTTCATGGAAAACCGTTTCTTTGGCAGCGACCGTATCGGTGATGCCAATCAACTCACGTTGGCGCTCACCTCGCGCCTGCTGGAACAGGAAAACGGAATGGAACACCTGAAGGTGACGATAGGGGAACGGATCAGTTTCAGCACCCCGCAGGTGAATCTGGTCACGCCCGCGACCACGACCAACAAGTCGGATATCCTGCTGGGACTTGCCGGTCTCGTATCCAGGCATTTGTCGCTGGACAGCGAGTTGCAATTCGACCCGAACCAGTCGCATGTGCAGCGTTACACCATTTCCACAAGCTATCGTCCGGAACCCGGAAAGGTGCTGAATCTGGGGTACCGCTTCACGCGCAACACCCTGCGACAGGTCGACGTTTCCACGCAATGGCCGATCTACGACCGTTGGCATGCAGTGGGCCGCTGGAACTATTCGCTGCAGGATTCCAGGATCCTGGAGACGATAGGGGGGCTTGAGTATAATCAGGACTGCTGGATGCTGCGTCTGGTGGCACAACGGTTCGCCACTGCAACGCAACAATCCAATACCGGTTTCTTCATTCAGCTCGAGCTGAATGACTTTGTAAAAGTTGGCTCCGACCCACTGGATCTGCTCAAGCAGAGCCTGCCCGGATATACCAAACTGAACGACAAATCTGCAGTCCAACTTCCGCAAGTATTGCTTTGACCACCGAAAGAGATTGATGAGAATAATTGTCCCAATGCTGTTGTGTGTGGTGTTTGCATCGCAAACTTCCCATGCCGCGAATGACGCAATGAAAACGGATGCCGTGAAATCGAACAAGTCCGGAGCAGAATTGGCGCTTCCCATGGAGGCATCCACCAAACCGATAAAGGATGCGCAGCAACAGGTTGCGAATATCGACTCCATCGTTGCGGTGGTCAATGATGATGTGATCACCCGCTACGAGCTTGATGAAAGAGTGCGTGAGGTGGTTCAGCAACTGAAAGGCCGGGATACCCCGCTGCCGCCGGCGGATGTACTCGAGAAACAGATCCTCGAACGCATGATCACGGATATGCTGCAACAGCAATATGCCAGGGAAAACGGGGTGCGCGTCGATGATGCACAGTTGAATCTGGCGATCACGCGTATCGCGCAGCAGAACAACTTTCCTACATTGGCGGCTTTCCAGGCGAAGCTTGAATCCGAGGGTGTGGATTACAAGAAGTTTCGTGAAGAGATCCGCGGCGAAATCATTTCCACGCGTTTGCGCGAACGCGAGGTTGAAAGCAAGCTGGTGATCAGCGACAGCGAAGTGGACAACTACCTTGCCAACAAGGCCAGGATAGGCAGCGCGGGCGAAGAGTTCCATATTGCGCATATTCTGGTGGTGGTTCCCGAGCAGGCCAGCGCGGAGAAGATCCAGGCAGCGCGCGACAAGGCCGAGCAGTCGTTAAGCAAGCTGAAGGGCGGTGCGGATTTTGCGCAGGTGGCAGCGGGTGTTTCGGATGCCAAGGACGCGCTGCAGGGCGGCGATCTCGGTTGGCGGTCGGGCGATGCGATCCCCCCGTTGTTCATGAACGAGCTGCAAAACATGAAGCCGGGGCAGATTTCCGCGGTGTTGCGCAGCCCGAGCGGTTTTCATATCCTCAAGCTGGTGGAAAAGCGCAGCGCGAATGCGCCGGTGGTGATCACGCAAACCCATGTTCGGCATATCCTGATCAAGACCAGCGAGATCATGCCCGAAGCGGAAGCCCAAAAGCGCATACTGGAAATCGAACAGCGTATCCGCGCCGGTGCGGATTTTGCCGAGCAGGCCAAACGCTATTCGCAGGACGGGAGCGCGCAACAGGGCGGTGACCTGGACTGGGTTTCACCAGGGCAGACCGTTCCCGAATTCGAAGCGGAGATGAGCAAACTGAAAATCGGAGAAATGGGCGTGGTGCAGACTCAATTCGGCTGGCACCTGATCCAGGTACTGGAAAGGCGCAATACCGATGTCAGCGAGCAACAGAAGCGCCAGCAGGCACGCATCGCCATCGGCACTTTCAAGTCGGATGAGATGTTCCAGGACTGGTTGCGCCAATTGCGTGACCGGGCCTTCATCGAATATCGCCTCGATGAGAAAAAATAACCGGTGAATGCCGTTTCGCTCCGCGCGCCATTGGTGATCACCGCCGGTGAACCGGCCGGCATAGGCCCCGATCTGTGCGTGCAGCTTTCCGTTGCACCACCCGCAATCCCATTCGTCATAATCGCCGACAAACATTTGCTGCAACAGCGTGCCGCGCTGCTCGGCATCCCCTTGCAAATCAGGGACTATTCGGATGCACGGGAGAGTGTCGGCCGGCCTGATAGCCTGACGGTCATTCATATACCGCTGGTTGCGGAATGTCAGCCCGGTGTGCTGAGTGCGGCCAATAGCGAATACGTGCTGGCGACCTTGCTTCGTGCCGTGCAAGGTTGCCGGATGGGCGAGTTTGCCGGCATGGTCACCGCGCCGGTGCACAAGGGCATCATCAATGATGCGGGAATCGATTTCACCGGACACACCGAATTCCTCGCCGAACAGACTGACTCCGGGCAGGTGGTGATGATGCTGGTCGGCGGCGGGATGCGCGTGGCCCTTGCGACCACACATCTCCCCCTGAAGGACGTGCCTGCAGCGATCACCGCAACACTGCTGGAGAATGTGCTGCGCATCATTCAGCACGACCTGCTGCAGCGCTTCGGCATCGCGCAGCCACGCATCCTGGTGGCCGGCCTGAATCCGCATGCAGGCGAGGGTGGATACCTTGGACGTGAAGAGATCGAAGTGATGATTCCGGTACTTGACAGATTGCGCGCCGAAGGCATGAAGGTCAGTGTACCGCTGCCTGCCGATACCCTGTTCACGCCGCACAATCTGGCGCAGTGCGACTGCGTTCTGGCCATGTATCACGACCAGGGTCTGCCGGTATTGAAGTACGCCAGCTTCGGGCAGGGCGTGAACGTCACACTCGGGCTGCCGATCATACGCACCTCGGTGGATCATGGCACGGCGCTGGACCTGGCGGGAACCGGCACAGCGGATGCCGGCAGCCTGGTAGAAGCGATCCGTCTCGCCACCCGGATGGCCGACCATGAGATGACACATAACCAGCAGACGCATCGTGCATAAGGCCAAGAAAAAGTTTGGCTACGACGTAACACGCTATGTGTATGATCCTGCGCCGAAACAACACCACAGGTATCCGCGATGAGCCATCAAGCCAAGAAGCGTTTTGGCCAGAACTTTTTGGTCGATGAGCAGATCATCGCCGATATCATTTTCGCGATCCGTCCCGCGTCGCGAGACAATATGGTCGAGATCGGGCCGGGCCTGGGTGCACTGACCCGCCCGCTGCTGAAAAAATTGGATCACCTGCACGTGGTGGAGATCGACCGCGACATCATCGCGCGGTTGGAAAGCGATTATCCACAAGACAAGCTCGTCATTCATGCCGGTGATGCGCTGGAATTCGATTTCGCAGCATTACCCGCCCCGCTGCGTGTCGTCGGCAACCTGCCATACAACATCTCTTCGCCGTTGCTGTTCCATTTTGCCGCCTATGCCCAGCACATCACGGACATGCATTTCATGCTGCAAAACGAAGTGGTCGAACGCATGGTGGCAGAACCTTCCACGCCTGCATACGGACGACTGTCGGTGATGCTGCAATACCGCTTTCAGATGGAGAAGCTGCTCGACGTGCCACCGGAATCTTTCCGTCCCGCGCCAAAGGTGGACTCCGCGATCGTGCGCATGATCCCGGTGCCGGCTGCAGAGATATTGGTGCGCAACGAGAGGTTGTTTGCCGCGATTGTCAGGACGGCTTTTGGGCAACGGCGCAAGACATTGCGCAACACGCTGCGCGGATATCTGGATGAAACGGGCTTTGAGGTGCTGGGGATCGATCCGCAATTGCGCGCCGAGAATCTGGCGGTGGCCGATTTTATCAGGGTGGCGAATTGCCTGGATGAGAAGAAGTAGCCCGGCGAGGTTGCTTACCCCCCCATTTTTTTCTGGATCAACTCGATCTTGTACCCATCCGGGTCTTCGACAAACGCGATCACCGTGTCACCATGTTTCATCGGTCCCGCTGCGCGCACCACCTTGCCGCCGAGCTGCTTGATCTTTTCGCAGGCGGCATAGGCATCTTCCACCGCAATGGCGATGTGGCCATAGGCATTGCCGAGCTCGTATTTTTCCGTGCCCCAGTTGTGGGTGAGTTCGATCACCGCACCGCTGGCCTCATCGGTGTAGCCGACAAAAGCCAGGGTGAATTTTCCTTCCGGATAATCGTTGCGGCGCAGCAGTCTCATGCCGAGCACGCCGATATAGAAGGCGAGTGATTTTTCCAGATCGACCACGCGCAGCATGGTGTGTAATATGCGCATCCTGTTTCTCCCGGAGCGAAGTTATCTTTAGTGTACGGTTGTCACCATCATATAGGGTAAAATGCGCCCCGTCGCGCATATTTCTCCTGGCCCAGATCATGTCTGAATCATTCCCGTTAGTAATGACTTTCGCCGCATCCGACCCCAGCGGGGGCGCGGGTTTGCAGGCGGACCTGTTGACCATTTCCAGCATGGGTTGCCACCCGTTGTCGGTAGTCACCGCGATCACCGTGCAGGATACCAGCGGGGTGGATGATGTGCTGCCGATCGATCCGGAATGGGTGGTGGATCAGGCGCGCGCGATGCTGGAGGATGTGCCGGTTGCGGCATTCAAGATCGGCCTGCTGGGCAGCGTGGAAAACATCGCCGCGATCGCCGAGGTGTTGGCGGACTACCCCGATATTCCATTGGTACTGGATCCGATATTGGCTTCGGGACGCGGTGACGAATTGGCAAATGAAGACATGCTGGATGCGATGCGCGAGCTGTTGATCCCGCAGACCACTATCATCACGCCCAACAGCATGGAGGCGCGACGTCTCGCGCTGGATGAAGACAACGAAGAGGACGATCCGTCACTCGAGGAATGTGCCAAGCGCATATTGCGCATGGGTTGCGAATACGTGCTGATCACCGGCACACATGAGCAGTCGCCCAAGGTCGTCAACACCTTGTACAGCGAACGCGGCGTGGTGAGCGCCGACAGCTGGACGCGCTTGCCGGGCATCTATCACGGCTCGGGCTGCACCCTGGCTTCCGCGATCGCGGCCTTGATTGGACAGGGTGTGGCGGTGCCTGAAGCAGTCAAGGAAGCCCAGGAATATACCTGGCAGACTCTGAATGCAGGCTTTCGTCCCGGCATGGGCCAGCACATTCCGGATCGTTTGTTCTGGGCACGCGGTGAAGAAGATGACGAGCCCCAACCCGAGCGCCCGAATTAGCGGTCTGTATGCGATCACTCCGGACGAACCGGATACTGCCGAGTTGTTGCGCAAGACCCGGCTGGCTTTATCGGGTGGGACAAGCGTGCTGCAGTACCGTAACAAGTCCGCTGGCGCAGCACTGCGGCTGGAGCACGCACTGGCGTTGCGCAAGCTGACCCATGAGTTTTCTGTGCCATTGATCATCAACGACGATGCGCTGCTGGCGCAACAGGTGGATGCCGACGGCGTGCATCTGGGCGGGGAAGATGGCAGCGTGGAAGCCGCCCGGGCGGTATTGGGCAAAGATAAACTGATCGGGGTATCTTGTTATAATCGCTCGTCTTTGGCTCAAGATGCGGTTCGGCTGGGTGCGGATTACGTGGCGTTTGGCAGCTTCTTTGCCTCGACAGTGAAGCCCGGCGCAGTGGTGGCGCAGGCTGATCTATTAAGGCAGGCTCGTCGCGAGCTGGCGGTCCCATTGGTGGCGATAGGCGGCATCACGGTGGATAACGGCGCGCAGTTGCTGGAAGCCGGGGCGAATGCGCTGGCGGTGATATCTGCACTATTCGGCGCGGTAGACATCGTTGCAGCGGCTAGACAATTTTCAAATTTTAATTATCCTGAAATCAAGTTCGATAGATAGAGAGACACGATATGACTAACCGCAATCAACAACTTTTCGATGCATCGCTGAAAATCATCCCGGGCGGAGTGAATTCCCCGGTACGCGCGTTCCGCTCGGTAGGCGGCACACCGCTGTTTTTCAAGCGCGGAAAAGGCGCATACGTATGGGATGAGGACGATAAGCAATATATCGATTATGTCAATTCGTGGGGCCCGATGATTGTTGGCCACTGTCATCCCGAGGTCGTCAAGGCGGTACAGGACGCCGCTGCCCAAGGCCTGGGTTTTGGTGCACCGACGTCGGCCGAACTGGATATCGCCAGCTTGCTGTGCAAACTTTTGCCGAGTCTGGAAATGGTGCGTCTGGTCAGTTCAGGCACCGAGGCCACGATGACGGCGATCCGCCTGGCGCGGGGATTTACCGGGCGCAGTCGCATCATCAAATTCGAGGGTTGCTATCACGGGCATTCCGATGGATTGCTGGTCAAGGCCGGTTCGGGCGCACTGACCTTCGGGCAGCCGAGTTCGTCCGGTGTGCCGGCGGAGATCGCAGCGCTGACCACGGTACTGGATTACAACGATGCTGCCGGGTTGGAAAAGACTTTCGCGGAGATGGGCAAGGAGATCGCGGCCGTGATCGTCGAACCGGTGGCGGGCAACATGAACCTGATCCTGCCGAAGCGCGAGTTCCTTGATGCATTACGCAACTTGTGCACCAAGCATGGCGCGGTATTGATCCTGGACGAAGTGATGTCCGGCTTCCGTGTCGGCTTGCAGGGCGCGCACGGGCATTTTGGCATCAAGCCCGATCTAATCACGCTGGGAAAAGTGATGGGCGGCGGCTTGCCGGCTGCCGCTTTCGGCGGACGGCGCGACATCATGCAATGCCTTGCTCCGCTCGGTGCGGTCTATCAGGCGGGTACTCTGTCCGGCAATCCGGTGGCCGTGGCGGCCGGGATGGCCACGCTCAAGCTCGTCCAGGCACCAGGCTTCTATGAAAATCTGTCCAGACTGGCGAAGCAGATGACCGACGGTTTGTCGGCCAGCGCCAGGAAGCATGGCATACCTTTCAGTGCACAATCCATAGGCAGCATGTTCGGCGTGTATTTCAGCAGCAAGGTGCCAACCAGCTATGCCGAGGTGATGAGCAGTGACAAGGAAGCGTTCAATCGTTTTTTTCATGCCATGCTGGATGCGGGCGTATATCTGGCGCCGTCGGCTTTTGAGGCGGGCTTCATATCCGCCGCGCACACCGAGGCGGATATCTCGGCGACCGTTGCTGCAGCCGACAATATCTTCGCGACCTGGAAGTAATGGGACTTTTTTCGCAAGCAGCTTTTTTCACCACCGTTAATCACATCAAGGACCTGCCGTTGCACGGCGGCAGGGAAGTGGCATTTGTCGGGCGATCCAACGCGGGCAAGTCGAGTGCGATCAATACGCTGGCCAATCATGTGCGTCTGGCCTACACCAGCAAGACACCGGGGCGCACCCAGCACCTGAATTATTTTTCCCTGGGGAAAAATGAAGGGGGAAACACTGAACAAGGCGGCAATAACTTCCTGGTGGATCTGCCCGGTTATGGCTATGCCAAAGTGCCCCCGGAGAGCAAGCGGCATTGGGAAGGCTTGCTCAGTGAATATCTGCAGAACCGTGAAGAACTGTGCGGCCTGGTGGTGATCATGGATTCACGCCATCCGTTGACCGAACTGGATGAGAACATGCTGGACTGGTTTGCGCCAACCGGCAAACCGGTGCATATCCTGCTTACCAAGTCGGATAAACTCAGCAGGCAACAAGCCACGCTAACGCTGAATCGGGTAAAATCTCACCTTGCCGAACATTTTCCACAGTGCTCTGTGCAATTATTTTCCAGCCTGAAAAAACTGGGCATGGAGGAAGCTGAAAGGGTGATTGCGGGTTGGCTTAAAGATCAATAGGCAAGAACCCCAAAAATCCAGAGTTCGCCTAAATGTTAGGCGTATAAGTGGTAAATAAAAATGCCCCCCAGCCAAAGGGGGAGGCTGGGGGGCAAAGTCTTAACTAGCGTTAAGACACACGCTCAGGGAGGAGAAACGTGGAATGATTCACATCATTCGCGAAGTAAGATAAGCAATTAATGAATTAGTTCCAGAAATACTAATTTTTTAGGGAAAATCATGCAATCACTAGGAAGTTACCCGCATATCAGAATGCGGCGCATGCGTCATGATGCCTTTTCACGAGACTTGATGCGTGAGCATGTGCTTACACCGGCAGATTTTATTTATCCGGTATTTGTGCTGGAAGGCAACAACAAGACCGAGGATGTGAAGTCTATGCCGGGGGTGCAGCGCAAGACGCTGGACCTGCTGCTCAAGGATGCCGAGCAATGTGTGAAGTTGGGCATTCCGGTAATGGCGATTTTCCCGGTGATAGAAACACCGCTGAAGAGTCTGGATGCGAGTGAAGCCTACAACCCGGCCGGCTTGGTGCCGCGGGTGGTTGCCGCGCTCAAGAAGCATTACCCCGAACTTGGCGTGATGACCGACGTTGCGCTGGATCCCTATACCAGCCACGGGCAGGACGGCTTGATCGACGATAATGGCTATGTACTGAACGACGAAACCGTTGCGGTGCTGGTGCGGCAGGCTCAAGTTCACGCCGCCGCAGGCGCCGACATCGTCGCTCCCTCCGACATGATGGATGGACGCATCGGTGCGGTGCGCGCGGCACTTGATGCCGACAAACGCATTCACACCCGCATCATGGCTTATTCGGCCAAGTACGCTTCCAGCTTTTATGGTCCGTTCCGTGATGCAGTTGGCTCCAGCGGCAACCTGGGAACCGGTAACAAATACACCTACCAGATGGATCCGGCCAATTCCGACGAAGCATTATGGGAAGTCGGTCTTGATCTGCAGGAAGGTGCCGACATGGTGATGGTCAAGCCCGGCATGCCGTATCTGGATATCGTGCGCCGCGTCAAGGACGAATTCAAGGCACCCACTTTCGTCTATCAGGTCAGCGGGGAATACGCGATGCTCAAGGCCGCCGCCCAGAACGGCTGGCTGAATGAACGGGCTTGCGTACTGGAGGCGCTGTTGGCCTTCAAGCGCGCCGGAGCCGACGGGATACTGACCTATTTCGCTTTGGATGCCGCACGCTGGTTGAAATCAGAAAGCTAACAGGGATTCCACTGCCGCAGTATCTGCATGGGTTTCGGGATGGCGGGAACCGTTGTGGCGGGCATTTTCAGGCAGGACGATGATATGCGTCAGGGTACCCGATGCGCCGGTCAGGGTGTAGCTGGGTACGGTTTCCTCGCGGCCATTGATGCGCACCTTCCATTCACCATCCTCAAAATCGAACTTGTGCTTGAGCAGAAACAGCAGGATAGCCTTGGCATCGTCGCTGAACAACATGAGATTGATATCGGACTGCTCACCTGCAGTACCGTTCAATACCGACCCCGTCAGATAGGGATGAAAGCCTGCCAGCAAATGCATCCAGGTGAGCGCTTCTTCGCGTAGCTGGTGCAGAACGGCGGGGTGACTGTCGTGTTGGTAGAGCGTGCGATAACTGTGCAGGGCATCATCCACTTCCTGGTTGCTGGGCAAATGTTGCGTGTCGGAAGCACCGAGTTGCCGGGCAGCTTTGCGTTTGGCGAAAGCGTGATCGCTGATACCGCCCTCCGCCATCAGCTTTGCGGCATGATGCGCCAGCTGTTCGCGCATCAGATCGCGTCTGTTCACGAATTCTTTTGGTGCGCGCGTTTTGCTCATGGCTAATGATCAGAGCAACTGATCCCTGACGGTATCGGCTGGCTTCATGGTCTCGCTGGGTGGTGGCGGGGCACGTTCGGGTGGAGCGTTCTCCGGGTAAAAATATTCGACCAGTGGACTATTGTCATCGCGATTTCCGTCTTCATCAATGTGCACTTCCGTTAGGGTGTCAGGCATGGTGTAAACCGCTTCCGGCACATCCTTGAGTACCTTGCCCATGTAGCCCATCCAGATAGGCAAAGCTGCCCCGCCACCGGTTTCCCTGTCACCCAGGCTGCGCGGTTGATCGTAACCCATCCACGCGATACCGACCACGGTCGGCTGGAAGCCACAGAACCAGGCATCGATCGAATCATTCGTGGTACCGGTCTTGCCGGCCAGATCCTGGCGGCCAAGTTGCATGGCACGAATGCCGGTACCGTGTTTGACCACGTCCTGCAGCATGCTGACCATAGTGTAGGCGTTGCGCAAATCTATAACCCGTTTGGTTGGATCCTCTCCTGCCGCCACCGGCGTAGTCTTGCTGATCACGTTGCCACGGGCATCTTCAATGTGATCGATAAAATATGGGTTGACCAGAAAGCCGCCGTTGGCGAACACCGAATAGCCGGTCAACATTTGCATAGGTGTTACCGATCCGGCGCCCAAAGCCATGGTCAGGTAAGCGGGGTACCTGTTGGGATCAAAGCCGAACCTCGCAATATAATCGTGGGCATATTCCGGGGTGATTGATTGCAATATACGGATCGAAATCAAATTTTTGGATTTGATCAACCCTTGACGCATGCGCATCGGTCCCTCAAATCTCCCGTCGTAGTTCTTGGGCTCCCAGGGTTCGTTGCCGGTTTGCGCAGCATCAAAGATCAAGGGCGCGTCATTGATCACAGTAGCCGGCGTAAGCCCCTTTTCCAATGCCGCTGAATACACAAACGGCTTGAAACTTGACCCGGGTTGCCGCCATGCCTGGGTGATGTGGTTGAACTGGTTGTGATTGAAATCGAAGCCGCCCACCAGAGAGTAAACCGCGCCGCTGCGCGGATCGCCGGACACGAAGGCGGCCTCGACTTGCGGAAGCTGGGTGATCTGCCAGATACCGTTTTCATCCTTGCGCAAACGAATGATCGAGCCGACATTGATACGCTGGTTCAGGACGACCCGCTTGTTCAGGGATGCCTGGACGAAAAGTAATGCATCTCCGCTGAGTTCGACAATCTCGCCGCCCTTGCAATAGGCGCGGATCAACTGGGGGGATGCTTCCAGAACAACCGCAGGGATCAAGTCGTCGCTGTCGCCGACATCCTGCAGACTTTCTTCCAATTGATCGGTATTGCTGGTGTTTCCATGCAAATCGACATATCCCTCGGGACCGCGATAGCCCTGACGGCGATCATAATCCATCACGCCACTGCGGACGGACTGGTAAGCGGCAAGCTGATCCTTTTGTCTGATGGTGGTAAAAACTCTCAAACCTTGTGTGTAGGCTTCATCCTGATATTTGTCATAAACCGCCTGACGCACCATTTCTGCAAGATAGTCGGCCTTGACATTGAATTCCTGATTGCCGCGCATGGTCACGATGGGTTGTTGTTGCGCGACAAAAAATTGTTCGTCGCTGATGTATTTCAATTCGTGCATGCGGCGCAAAACATAGAGTTGGCGGAGTTTGGCGCGCTTGGGATTGACAACGGGATTATAGGAAGAGGGCGCTTTGGGGAGCCCCGCAAGCATGGCGGCTTCGGCAATACTGACTTGCGATAGCGGTTTGCCGAAATAGACCTGGGCGGCCATGCCAAAGCCATAAGCACGCTGGCCAAGATAGATCTGGTTGATATAAAGCTGCAAGATATCGTCCTTGCTCAAATTGTGTTCGATTTTTAAAGTGAGCAGAACTTCGTTGAACTTGCGCGACCAGGTCTTTTCTTTGGTAAGAAAAAAATTGCGCGCAACCTGCATGGTGATCGTGCTTGCCCCCTGTTTTGTGCTACCTGAAGTGAAATTGGACAGTGCTGCGCGAATCACGCCGGTGTAGTCGATGCCGCCATGTTCATAAAATCGGTCATCTTCAGCGGCAAGAATGGCCTGCTTCATGATTTCCGGCACCTCGGATATCTTGACCAGAGCGCGGCGTTCCTCCCCGAATTCGCCAAGCAGCGTACCTTCAGCACTATAAATCCGTAGTGGAATCTTGGGGCGATAGTCGGTAAGCACCTCCAGCGAAGGCAGGTTCGGATAAGCGGTCATTGCCGCCAGGCCCAGCAATACGGCAGGAAGCAAAAACAGGGTGAGAGCAATCAGGAAGGGGTAAAACCAGCGGCGGGAAGACATGTGCAGTTGTCCAAAATTTATTAACAATGATATTGTGCGCGGAATTATATCGGCTCTTAGGATATAAATAACCCTTAAAAATAGCTTTACACAATTTATAGTTATTGCTAGGATTTAAACCACTTTGTACAAATAGAGCGCTAACCAGTCAATGCTTAAAGTGAATTTTGACATACCGCTGGATTTTTTATGGGCTAAATCCCCGCCATTGATTGGCGTGGACATCAGCTCGTCATCAGTCAAGATGGTTGAATTGAGCGCTTTGCCCAAAAAGGGTGGTTACACGATTGAGCGATATGCAATAGAGTTGTTGCCCAAGGATGCCATCACCGATGGCAATATCAACAATCTTGAGGCTGTTTCAGAAAGTATGCAGCGAGCCTGGAAACGGTTGGGTACGCGCATCAGAAACGTAAGCTTGGCTTTACCAGCGGCGGCGGTGATCACCAAGAAGATATTGTTGCCCGGCGGACTTCGCGAGGAGGATTTGGAGTATCAAGTCGAGTCCGAGGCGAACCAGTACATCCCTTTTGCTTTGGAAGAAGTCAATCTTGACTTCCAGGTGATTGGCGCTGCGCCCGAAAATCCGGAGGAATTGGAAGTTTTGTTGGCGGCCTCACGCAAGGCGAACGTGGAAGACCGTGTCGCCGCTGCCCAGTTGGCCGGGTTAAAGACAGTGGTGATGGACGTTGAACCGTATGCGGCCGAAATGGCTTTCGAACAGATCAGACAGCAACTCCCGGAGGCAGCAACAGACAAGTGTGTGGCGCTGATAGATATCGGCGCGAATGTGATGAACGTCAATGTGTTGCGAAATGGACAATCGGAATATTCGAGGGATCAACAAGTGGGTGGTGATCAACTGACCCAGCAGATACAAAGCGTATTTGGCTTGTCGGCCGAAGAGGCGGAGTCAGCCAAACGCAACGGTGGATTGCCCGATAACTATGAGAGCGATATTTTGGCGCCTTTCCGCGAAAACATCGTGACGGAAATCGCGCGCGCTTTGCAGTTCTTCTTCACATCGACCCAATACCATGAAGTCGATTACATCGTGCTTTCCGGGGGCTGTGCGTCTTTGCCTGGCTTGGACGATGCAGTGGCAACCCGTACACAGGTCAGCACCATGGTGGCAAACCCGTTCGCCTTGATGACACTATCAAGCCGGATCAAACCTAGGCAATTGCAGGCTGATGCACCGTCGTTGATAATCGCTTGCGGGCTGGCTATGCGGAGGTTCGACCCATCGTGATACGTATAAACCTGTTACCGCACCGTGCTGAAAAACGGCGTGCCCGGCAAATCCAATTCATTGCATTCAGTGTAATTTCAATTGCGCTGGCAGGCTTTTTGGTTGGAGCTGTTGAATTTGCCATCAGTGCCCAGGTTTATTATCAGGACAGGCGAAATACATACCTGAAGCAGGAGACTGCGGTTCTGGACAAGCAGATCGCTGAAATCAAAAAACTCCGCGAGCAGACGCAGTCGTTGCTGGCAAGAAAGAATGTCGTTGAGGGCTTGCAAAGTACCCGTTCTGATGTGGTGCATCTGCTGGATCAGATGTTGCGCATACTGCCTGACGGCGTATATCTCAGATCCCTCAAACAGACAGATAACCGGATCGCTTTGATCGGATATGCCCAGTCAAATGCGCGTGTTTCCACACTGATGCGCGCCATTGAGGATTCCCCATGGCTGGATTCGCCTACCTTGGTGGAAATCCACGCCACCGGCTCGGGAGCGGAACGTAAAAGTGAGTTTACATTGAACTTTAATTTAACCAAGCCACAGGTTGCAGGCAGTGCATCGCCAGACAATAAACCTGTTAACGCAAAGAATTAGGGCGTCAAGATGAACTTGGATAATCTGCAGAAAAGTTTTGCCGAACTCAAGAGCCTGAACCCAAAGACTCCGGGTGCGTGGCCCTGGTCCGCGAAGATTATCGCCTTTTTGGCATTATTCGTTGCCACAGTTGTGGCGGGCGCGCTGTTGCTATGGCAAAGCGAATGGGAAAACCTGACCAAAGTCAGGGCTGAGGAAGGCCAGCTGAAAGAAACTTTCCTGAACAAGAAGAGACAGGCGATCAATCTGGATTTGATCAAGAAGCAACTAACCGAAACCCAGGAGTCATTCGGTGCGTTGCTCAAGCAACTACCGAGCAAATCGGAAATGGATGCACTGTTGACCGACATTAACCAGGCCGGCCTGGGTCGCGGGCTGCAGTTCGACCTTTTCAAACCAGGGCCGGAGCAGATGCAGGGGGCGTTTGCCGAGCAGCCGATCACCATCAAAGTCACGGGAAATTATGATGATATCGGCAGATTTTCCAGCGACATCGCGATGCTGCCGCGCATCGTCACACTGAATAATATATCGATAAATCCTGCTGGCAATGTATTGGCCATGGATGCCACAGCGAAGACATTTCGCTATCTGGATGAGGCAGAAGTGGCCGCACAGAAGCAGGCGGCCAAGAAGGGAGCAAAGAGATGAGAGTGATCCATTTCGCGCTTGCTTTGCTGTTGCTGACGTTGTCCGGTTGCGGAGGCGAAGAATTCCAGGACTTGCGTGACTTTGTCAAGAATTCCGGGGCAGATATGCGCGGCAAGATTGAACCTCCGCCGGAGGTGAAGCCATATGAATATTTTGCTTACAACAACGATACGAATTTGCCTGACCCATTCGAACCGCGCAAGCCTGAATCGCATTCCGGCAGCGGGACGGGAATAAATCAGCCTGATTTTGACCGTCCCAAAGAAGCTCTGGAAGAGTTCCCGCTTGAAAGCCTCAAAATGGTCGGTTACCTTTACATGAAGAAGGTCGGTTATGCTGTGATACGCGCACCCGACTCCAAGTTGTACAGGGTAAGAGCAGGCAATCATATCGGCATGAACTTTGGCTTGATTGAGCAAGTGGCCGATACTGAAATGAACATCAAAGAGATGGTGCAGGATAGTTCGGGTGACTGGACTGAGCGCATGAGCAACCTGCAATTAATTGAATGATTAGGAGCAAAATGATGAGACAGCCTACTGACACTGCTATAAATTCGTTCGCTGGACGAATCAGGCCGCAAGGAGCAAGCCGGTGCGCCAACCCTCAGGGTGCATCCTCGGCGAAGCCAGACGGATTGCTGGGCTTCTTTCTTCAAGATGACACTTTCAACAACCTTCATTTCAAAACAGTTCAAAATTCGTTTCGATTGTTGGGTCTGCTCTTCGGGCTGATTATATTTGGTGCGCAGGCGCAAGCTGAAACGCAAAATAGTATTTCCGCCCTGAGCGCCAGTGCCGGCAACGGGATCACGGTGATCAAAGTGGAACTGGCGCAGCCGCTGGCAAATTTACCCGCCGGTTTTGCCATCAATACGCCTCCACGCATTGCTTTTGACTTTCCGGATACAGCAAACGGGTTGGGCAAGTCGGCCCAGGATTTCACCGAAGGGGATCTGCGTAGTGCCAATATCGTTCAAGCCGGTAACCGTACTCGCCTGGTTATCAACCTCAATCAAATGTTGACTTACGACAGCAAGATTGAGGGCAATAATCTTCTGATCACCCTGCATACCAAGTCGTCGGATATGGCCTCCAGCAAAACTTCCCGCTTTGCCGAGGAGAAGCAGGGCGCCCAGCAACACGAATTGCGCGACATCGATTTTCGTCGCGGGAAAAATGGCGAAGGACGCATTCAGGTTGATCTCTCGGATCCCGGCATCGGGATCGACATCAGGCAACAGGGCACGTCCCTGATAGTCGATTTCCTTAAAACCAACCTGCCGCGCAATTTGCAGCGCAAGTTGGATGTGGGCGATTTTGCAACCCCGGTGCAAAATGTGGACACCTATGCGCAGGGCGACAATGTGCATATGGTGATCGAACCCAAGGGCAACTGGGAACATTCTGCCTACCAGACGGATAACAAATTCATCGTTGAAGTGAAACCGGTCGTTGTTGATGCCGACAAACTGACCAAGGGTAGTAAGCCCGGGTATTCCGGCGAGAAATTGACATTGAATTTCCAGAAGATCGATGTTCGGGAAGCCTTGAATGTGATTGCAGATTTTACCGGAACGAACATGGTGATCAGCGATACCGTCAGCGGCAATATCACCCTGCGTTTGAAGGACGTGCCGTGGGATCAGGCCTTCGACATCATCCTGCAAAGTCGCGGATTGGATATGCGCAAGAATGGGAACGTTATCCAGGTTGCGCCGCGCGCCGAGATCGCAGCCAAGGAAAAAATCGATTTGACCTCGCGCCAGGAAATCTCGGAATTGGAAGATTTGCGCACCGAGAGCTTCCAGATCAGCTATCAAAAAGCGGACGCACTGGCGGCATTGTTGTCAAGCAAGGATCAGCGTATCCTTTCGAAGCGTGGCAGCGCGGTGGTCGATGCGCGCACCAATACCCTGTTCCTTCAGGACACACCCGATCGTCTTGAAGAGGCGCGCAAGTTGATCAAGCAGGTTGACGTGCCGGTGCGCCAGGTAATGATTGAGGCGCGTATCGTCGAAGCGTCTGACAATTTCGGCAAGAATCTCGGCGTCAGGCTGGGGTACAACTCCACTGATGCGTTCAGCGTGGGGAACAGCACGCGATTGTTTGGCAACATAGGTGCGAATTCTGTCACCGGCGGCCCATTGGCCGGCACGGTGATGCCCGCCAACACCCCCAACGTGAACTTGCCCTCTGCGGGAACCGCTGGGGCATTCTCCATGCTGCTTTTCAACAGTAATGCAAGCAAACTGCTATCGGTCGAGCTGACCGCGCTTGAAACCGACAGCAAAGGCAAGGTCATTTCCAGTCCCCGCGTGGTCACTTCAGATCAGACCGAAGCCACGATTGCGACCGGAACCGAAATCCCCTATCAACAGGCCAGCAGCAGCGGCGCAACGAATGTGGCCTTCAAGTCAGCCACGTTGAGTTTGTCAGTCAAGCCGCAAATCACCCCGGATGACAATGTCATCATGGATATCAAGGTCAACAAGGATTCGGTCGGGCAACTGTATGCCGGCGTTCCAAGCATTGATACCAACAAAGTCACCACACAGGTGCTGGTGGAAAACGGTGGTACGGTGGTGATTGGCGGCGTATATACCCAGCAACAAAGCGACGGTGTCAATAAAGTCCCGTTACTCGGCGACATCCCGATACTCGGCGCCCTGTTCAGAAGCTCCGCGAAGCTTGATAACAAGAGCGAGTTGCTGGTGTTCATCACGCCGAAGATAATCAAGGATGCAATGAGTTTGCAGTAAGACAAGTCGCTGGTAACTGTATTGTTTCTTGTGTCATTGAACATAAGCCCGGCTGGTCCGGGCTTATGTTTTTATCGTTTACAATAGTCCGCATGCAGAACAATCTTGAGAACGATAACGCGAGACGCGGGGAAGTACTCAGCCGCAAGCTTCACTCTGGAAATCTGATCCTGGTGGGCATGATGGGCTCGGGCAAGACCACCGTGGGGCGGGTGCTGGCTAAACAGCTGGGTAAAGAATTTGTGGACAGCGATGGCGAGATAATCAGGCGCACCGGCGTCACGGTTCCGCACATATTCGATGTGGAAGGTGAGGCCGGGTTTCGCCAGCGAGAGTCTGTAACCATTTGTGAATTGCTCGGACGCGACAATATTGTTCTGGCAACCGGGGGGGGTGCGGTGCTCGATGAACAGAACCGGGCAATGCTAAAACAGAACGGGATCGTCATTTATCTGAAGGCCAACGTGCACGACCTGTGGCAACGCACCCGTCACGACCGCAATAGGCCGTTGCTGCAGACCGACAATCCGCGCGCCAGACTGGCTGAACTATTCCAGCAGCGCGACCCGCTGTATCGGCAAGTGTCGGACATCATCGTGCAGAGCGGCAAACAAAGTGCGCATGTGCTGACGTTGCAGTTGGCGGATGAAATAGATGCGTTCAAAAAAATCAACAATGAAAGTCCGGTTTAAACCTGGCAGGAATGATATGCAGACATTAAACGTAGGATTGGGCGAGCGCAGTTATCCGATACACATCGGCAACGGCCTGCTCGAACAGGCAGCATTATTGCAAAGCGCCCTGCCGCGCAAACGCGCGGCCATCGTTACCAATACGACCGTCGCTCCCCTTTACCTCGAGCGGCTTCGGCATGCCCTGCAGAGCATCGGTGTCAGCAGTGTGACTGTCATCCTGCCGGATGGGGAAGCGTATAAAAATGCCGATACGTTGAATCTGATCTATGACGCGCTGCTCAAGAATCGTTGTGAACGCAGCACGCCTTTGATCGCCTTGGGCGGGGGTGTGATCGGTGATATGACC
>JBBQNH010000026.1:0-28486 GCA_038329705.1 Burkholderiales bacterium
GGCCGGAAGCCGGGTGTTCAACCTGATGAAGCGCGGGCTGGGTGCCGAGGAATGGCTGCGGCGCGGTCTGGGTGTGGCGGTGCTGGCCGGTGTGGTGGTGATCGCGCTGGGCTGGGATACGCGCTTCCTGGCGCAGTTTACTTTTCTAAGTACGGCCGGAACCGAGCAAAAACTGATCGCGCAGCTGGCTGATTCATCCCCTGTGCAACACCCAACCGTTGCAGCCCAAACTGCACCGATGCCGCCGCTGACAGGTGCTACGCTGTGGTTGAACTCCGCGCCGTTGACCAGCGAGTCCTTGCGCGGCAAGGTCGTGTTGGTGGATTTCTGGACCTACTCGTGCATCAACTGCTTGCGCACCCTGCCGTACCTGAAAGCATGGAATGAAAAATACCGCAGCCAGGGGTTGGTGATCATCGGTGTGCACTCGCCGGAATTCGCGTTCGAAAAAGACCGGAAAAATGTAGAGCAGGCGATCCACGATCTGGGTATCACCTATCCGGTGGCAATGGATAATAAATTCGCTATCTGGAATGCATACAAGAACCAGTATTGGCCAGCCCATTATCTGATCGATGCGCAAGGACAGATTCGTGAACAGCATTTCGGCGAGGGTGCTTATCAGGAAACCGAACAGATGATCCAGACATTGCTCAAGGAAGCAAATCAGGGCGTACTGGCGATGGGCGACGAACTGGTGCAGGTGGCCGGTTCGGGTGCAACGGTCGCTGCTTCGTCCGGCGCGCGTTCGCCGGAAACCTATCTGGGCTATGCGCGCCAGGAGAATCTGGCCTCACCCGAGGCGATCGGCAAGGATGTTGCGGCGAAGTACAGCACGCCGCGCGCGCTTGAATTGAATCAATGGGCATTGAATGGGAAGTGGCTGATCTCGTCCGAGTCTGCGGCCGTGCAATCCTCCGGCGGTGCGCTCAGTTTCCGCTTTCGCGGACGCGACCTGCATCTGGTGCTGGGTTCGCCGGGCGGCAAGCCGGTGCATTTCAGGGTCACGCTGGACGGCGCGCCACCCGGCGTCAATCACGGCGTGGATATCGACGCGCAAGGCAATGGCGTGATCCGCGAACAGCGGCTCTATCAATTGATACGGCAAGGCCAATTGATACGGCAAGGCGGGAAGATCGGCGACCATACCTTCCGTATCGAATTTCCGGATGCCGGTGCCGAGGCATTTGCCTTTACCTTCGGCTGAAACAAGGAGTAAAGCCATGTTTAGCATCCAGCGCAAACACAGTCATATTCATGCCGTAGTGGGTACCGTGTTGCTGGTCGTTGCCGCGCTGGTTTCAACGCAGGCGAGGGCAAGTGATCCGGTATCCGCTACCGCACAGTGGTTGAACTCACCTCCATTGACCAGCGAGATGTTGCGCGGCAAGGTGGTGCTGGTGGAATTCTGGACCTATGGTTGCGTCAACTGCCAGCGCACATTGCCCTATGTCAAGGCATGGTCGGCAAAGTATCGCCAGGATGGCTTGCTGGTGATCGGTGTGCATACGCCGGAGTTTGGTTTCGAAAAGGACAGGAGCAATGTCGAACGCGCAGTCCGTGACCTGGATATCACCTATCCGGTGGTGATGGATAACCAATACGAGATATGGAATGCCTACCAGAACAGCTACTGGCCCGCGCAATATTTGATGGACGCGCAGGGCCGGCAACGTTATCAGCATTTCGGCGAAGGCGCGTATCAGGAAACCGAGCAAATGATACAAAAGTTACTGGCTGAAACTCAGCCGGGATCGACTGCCACGCGGCGATGACCCCGGTATTCCCTGCTTGGGCTTTTTGCGGCAGGCAACAACGAAAGGAGTATTGATATGTTTAATGCCAAATATAACCCTGCCGGATTGGGTAGCAGTATCTGGTTGATGTTGTTGATGAGCGTGATCTCATTTTCTGCTGCGGCGACCGACAGGGTCGTGCCAACCCGGCAGACTGCGGTATTTGCCGGTGGCTGCTTCTGGGGTGTGGATGCGGTGTTCAAGCATGTGAAGGGCGTGGCTGATGTGGTGTCCGGGTATTCGGGGGGCACCGCGGATACCGCGCATTATGAGATGGTGAGCCGGGGAGATACAGGTCACGCCGAATCGGTGCGCGTCCAGTTTGACCCGGCGCAGGTTTCCTATCGGCAGTTGCTGGAAGTGTTTTTCAATGCTGCGCACGATCCCACCCAGTTGAATCGCCAGGGGCCGGATACCGGCAGCCAATACCGCTCGGCGATCTTCTATACCAGCGAGGAGCAACAGCAAACTGCGCAACAATACATCCGGCAACTCACCGCCGCGAAGACATTTTCCGATCCTGTTGTCACGCAGTTGGTGCCGCTGCAGGCGTTCTATCCGGCCGAGGAGCATCACCAGAACTATCTGGCACTGCATCCATACCAACCTTATATCGTGTTCAATGACATGCCCAAACTGAGCCATTTGCGCGAACAATTTCCGGCTCTATACCGGTAGGCTGGCAAAGCCCGGAACTGCAAGATTGTTGGCAAAGAAAGGCTGAAGATTCGCCGTTATCGGGTCATCTAAATGGGTTTATTGTTGCCGCGTCAAATGGCGCCGCGTTCGCGCAATAGCGCGACGACTTCGGCCACGGAATCTTCCAGTGACAAGCTGCCGGTATCGACAACCAGTTCCGGATTTTCAGGTTCTTCGTACGGTGAGGAGATGCCGGTGAAGTTCTTGATCTCCCCGGCGCGGGCACGTTTGTAGAGTCCTTTTACATCCCGCTCTTCGCAGACTTCCAGCGGGCAACGGCAATAGATTTCGAGGAATTCGCCGTGCGGCACCAGCGAACGCACTTTCTCCCGGTCGGACCGAAATGGTGAAATGAATGCGGTAAGCGCAATCACGCCCGCTTCCAGAAACAGTTTGGCCATTTCCCCGACACGGCGGATGTTCTCGACACGATCCTCGCCAGAGAATCCCAGGTCGGAACACAGTCCGTGGCGCACATTGTCACCGTCGAAGGTAAATGTTCTGCAGCCGATCTGGTGCAGGTGTTCCTCGACGGCGTGAGCCAGCGTGGATTTGCCGGCACCGGAAAGGCCGGTGAACCACAGCATCACACTGTGGTGGTCGTTCAATAATTCCCGGCGTTCGCGGGTCACGGTGGCGTGGTGCCAGACCACATCGCTTGATTTATCCTGGTTCATTGCAGTTCCAATTTATCGATTGCGGGTGGCCGGTTCACCGCTGGCGGCCGTAGATGTCCTCGAATCGCACGATATCGTCCTCGCCGAGATATTCACCGCTTTGCACTTCGATCATTACCAGGTCGACCACGCCCGGGTTTTCCAGGCGGTGCTTGTGACCGGCAGGGATATACGTCGATTCGTCGGTGTTGATGAACAGTTCCCGGTCACCATTGACCACCCTGGCCATTCCGCTGACCACGACCCAGTGCTCGCTGCGATGATGATGCATCTGCAGGCTGAGGCGGCCGCCCGGTTTGACCACGATGCGTTTGATCTTGAAGCGCGGTCCTTCTTCCAGCACGGTGTAGGTGCCCCACGGTCGATGCACGGTGGTGTGCAACTTGTGGGTTTCATGTCCCTGCGCCTTGAGGCGCGCGTAAAGGAGTTTGACATCCTGGGCGCGACTGCGGTCTGCGACCAGCATCGCATCCGGGGTGTCGATGATGATGAGATTGTCGATTCCCAGCGCACCGACGATGCGCTGCTTGCTTTGGATATAACAATTGCTGACGTCCTGCAGCATGACTTCGCCGTCGATGCGGTTGCCCTGTCCATCAGCCGGCGTGAGTTCACCCACCGCGTTCCACGAACCGATGTCGCTCCAGCCGATATTGCAAGGCACCACGGCGACATTGGCGGATTTTTCCATAACCGCGTAGTCGATGGAATCGTCGGGCACGCGGGCGAAGGTATCCGCATCAAGCTCGATCTGGCTATGGTTTTTGCCCTCGGCTTTGCGCGACTGATCGAGGCAGGTGCGGGTAGCCGACAGAATATCCGGGCAATGCTGCTGCATTTCGCGCAGCATGGATCCCGCCGAAAAGCAGAACATGCCCGAGTTCCACAGGTAGTTGCCGGATTCGAGATACTCCCGTGCCTTTTCGATACCGGGTTTTTCAACGAAGCGAACTACCTTGTTGCCATCGGCCTCGATATAACCGTAGCCGGTTTCGGGGGTCTCAGGCCGGATACCGAAGGTGACCAGCTTGCCCTGCGCGGCGAGTCGCATTGCCTGCTCGACGGCCAGCGCAAAAGCGGATTGATCGGTGATCAGGTGATCGGCGGCCAGCACCAGCAATAGCGCGTCATCACCATGGCTGGCCGCCACCTGCAGTACCGCCGCGGCGATCGCGGGCGCGGTGTTGCGGCCAAACGGTTCGAGGATGAAACTGTTGGGAAGATCTTTATAGCGTTCACCGGAGACTTCACGGTATTCATCCTCGGTCTTGAAGTACAGCTCGCGGTTGGTTACGGTCAGCGTCTCGGTGACATCCGGGAGCACCACGCCGCGCAGCCATGCCTTTTGCAGCAGGCTCTGGCCGTCCGCCAGGCGGATAAACGGCTTGGGATGCAACTCGCGGGAAACCGGCCAGAGCCTGGAACCGGCTCCGCCGCAAAGAATCGTCGGGATCAATTTCATACAGTAATAGTCGTTATGAATAGTTGTTATGCTTGGGCGCAGACCGTCCGATTGTACTGATAGAGGTGACAGGGACGCAACCTAAAACGACCGCCATGAAATCCGCGTGGTTGGCTTTTAGTTCTAACTGGAACTATTATCGTTGCCATTGGAATCAGCCGGCGTTGAATCGTGTCGTCACAGGTATTTTTGCCGTTGTTGCGCGAACTGTCCAGCACCTACCAGGCCTTTGAGGTGTATTCATCTGCCCATGTGCGGATGCCCGGCCTGACACCCGCACAATTCGACATCGTCATTACGCTGGGCAACACTCCCGGCACACCTGGAGCATTCCTTTGTACCACTGACACAAAAAGGACTGACCGGAATGACCGAGAATCTGCGTCGCTTGCACGGGTTGTTTACCGTTGCGCACAGCAGCAGGAAATATTGAAGAAGTAAGCATGGAAAACTTTGTCAATGCAGCAATTCGAAAGGAGTCTTAAAAATGTCAGACAAGCAAGCTGTTATCGCCCAAAAATCCCCGTTTGTCGTTCAGGTGGAAGCCGGTAAAAGTTACTGGTGGTGCGCCTGCGGCAAGAGCGCCACACAACCGTTCTGTGATGGCAGCCACAAAGGCAGTGAGTTTACCCCGGTCGAATACAAGGCGGCCAAATCGGAAGCGGTCTATTTCTGCGGCTGCAAGCACAGTGCCAATGGCGTGTTGTGCGACGGCACTCATAATAAACTCTGAGGATGACTTGCTGTGGATCGTAACCCGTGACACAGCAATTCAGGGTATTTTGTGTAGCCCGGATTGCTTATAAATAGAGAGCAAAGCGCTAGGGTTTCCTGTCATGCGTACGCATGGAATATCCGGTAATTAATCTCCCTGTGATTGCATTCGGCGTAACGCCAGCGTAGAGTGCCGCCCCACTCTTCGACAGTGAACGGTTGAAATATGGGCGGCACGCAAACGAAACAGCGACTTTCCCCGCTCGTATTGGGAGCAATAGGCGTGGTATACGGCGATATCGGTACCAGCCCGCTGTATGCAATCCAGGCAACCTTCACCGGCCCCCACCCACTTCCGGTTGTAGCGGCCAACATTTTGGGCGTCCTGTCCGTGATGTTCTGGACCATCATGTTACTGGTGTCGTTCAAATATGTGGTCATCATGATGCGGGCGGATAACAACGGTGAGGGTGGCTCGCTGTCGTTGCTGGGCCTGGTAACCAGCCTTACCGAACAGCGACCCAGGATGAAGTGGCTCGTCACCACACTCGGTCTTTTTGCAGCAGCATTATTCTTCGGGGACGGCATGATCACGCCGGCGATCTCGGTACTGTCAGCCGTCGAGGGTCTGGAGATCATTTCCAGCCAGTTCAGTGTCTACATCTTGCCCGTCACTCTGATTGTCCTTACCGGATTGTTTTTTATCCAGAAGGGTGGCACCGGTATCGTCGGCATTGCCTTCGGTCCGGTCATGGTCATCTGGTTCGCTTGTCTGGGCGTGTTGGGCATCATGGAGATCGTGCAAAACCCGCAGGTATTGTCGGCGCTGAATCCCTATTATGGATTTCAATTTCTAAAAGCCGATCCCCGGCTCGCCTTTTTTTCACTTGGCGCGATCGTTCTTGCGGTCACCGGCGGTGAGGCGCTTTACACCGACATGGGGCATTTCGGGAAATTTCCGATCCGCTTGGGGTGGTTCGGTTTTGTCATGCCCGCACTGGTGTTGAATTATTTTGGTCAGGGCGCGTTGCTGCTGCACAATCCGCAAGCGATAGACAATCCCTTTTATCTCCTTGCGCCCACATGGGCGCTGGTACCGTTGGTGGTGCTCGCAACTTCCGCCACGATCATCGCCTCTCAAGCTGTCATTTCCGGCGCATTCACCGTGGCGAACCAATGCGTGCAAATGGGTTTCTTGCCGCGCATGGAGATACGCCAGACCTCCAACCTGGCGCGAGGCCAGATCTATGTGCCTTTCACCAATTGGATACTGTATGCGGCGGTTGTCTTTCTGGTTTTTACTTTTCAGAGTTCGAACAATCTGGCCGCTGCCTATGGCATCGCCGTCACCGGAACCATGACGATAGACACTTTGCTGGTCGCTTTTGTGATGGTGCTGTTATGGCGCTGGCCTTTGCTTATCGCCATTCCGGTCATCTCGGTGTTGCTGATCGTTGATTTGACCTATTTCGCCGCCAACACACTCAAGATCCCCCAGGGCGGATGGTTTCCGCTGTGCGTTGCGCTGGTTTCATTTACCGTACTGACCACATGGAAACGCGGCCGGAAATTATTGTTCGAGGAAGTTGAAAATCTGACATTGCCCTTGCAAACGATCCTTGACGATGTGGATAACATGCCGAGGACGAGCGGCACGGCGGTATTCATGACCCCTTCGGGAGAGGGCGCACCCTCTGCGATGCTGCACAACCTGAAACACAATCATGTGCTGCACGAGCGCAACATATTGTTGACCATAGTGGTCGAGGACAAGCCCTATGTCACTCGGGGTAATCGTTACCTGATCAATGATCTGGGTAAAAATTTTTACCGGGTGAAATTATTCTACGGTTTCATGCAGGCACCTGATATTCCGTACGCGCTGGAGTTGTGTGGCGCACAAGCATTGCCTTTCGACATGATGACGACCTCTTTCTTCGTTTCACGGGCTTTGATCGTATCCAGTCCGAAACATGGAATGGCCAAATGGCGCGAGCGCCTGTTCGTGGCTTTATCCAGAAATGCGATGAACGCAACGGACTTCTTCAAGATTCCGCCCAACCGCGTGATCGAAATGGGCACACGCATTGAAATCTAAACAAATGTCGTAATGCCTGGACATTTTGGTTAAGCGGGATCTTGTGACAAGAACCCGGAAGCTACAGATCGGATGAGGGCGGGTTACCGTTTATGTGCATTTGCCACATGTCCCACAGTGCAGCTTCTAAATTCCGGGCAAATCGTTTGGAATCAAACAAGGGTGACATGATCACCTGGCTTCGCAAGCCTGCACGCAATGCGGCCAATCCCGGTAAGTCGCCTGCTAACTTTATTGCCTTGTCGATGTAATCATCCACGCTGGCGGCGACCCAGTCTTCCAGGCCTGCCGCCGTCAGCAAGCTTGCTCCTTGCCTGGACAAGAGTGAATCTCCGGCCAAGGTAAGTGTTGGTACACCCATCCACAATGCTTCACAGGTAGTGGTGCCGCCGGGATAGGGAAATGTATCCAGCACCACATCGACTTCGGCATGAACAGCCAGGTACGCTTCGCGTGATGTCACTCCATGCAGCATTAACCGGTCACGTTCAATTCCAAGACGCCGAAAATGTTCCATGAGTCGATCTGCCACTGTTGGATCAGCCAATTGTTTGCACTGCCAGCGAAGTTTTGCACCGGGCAATGCTTTAAGGATATGCGCCCATGCCTCCAGTACCTTTTCGCCTACCTTGGGCAGGTTCTGGAAGCATCCGAAAGTGATGTAGCCATTTTTCAGGGCAGGCAATGATGCCAGGGGCACATCAGCCTTGGGTGCGGTAAAACACAGCCTTGTATCGGGTAGGTACCACACGGTTTCGCTGAAATTTCCCCGCTGCGTGTCAGGAACCCCCACTTTGTCTGCCAGCAAATAATCCATTTCTGCCACGCCGGTGGTGGCAAAATAACCCAGCCAACTAACCTGGACCGGTGCCGGCTTCCAGCCAAATATCGGCAAGCGACTTTTTGCAGTATGTCCGGATAAATCCAGCAGCACATGCACCCCGTCTGCGTGTATCAACCGTGCAGCAGCTTCGTCGTTCAGGCCATGCAACAACCGCCACGCCGAAAAACAGGGTTTGATGCGTTCAGTCAATTCGTCGAAATCCAGGTTTGTAGGATAAGCGATCAGCTCGACGCGTGACTGATCAAGATGTGCAAGCAAGCCCTCCAGAAAAAATCCCACCGGATGGCTATTCAAATTGCCAGTCACCATTCCCACCCGCAAACGTTGCGGGTGTCTGGCGCACTGCCAACTGGAAAACTTTTGAGTTGCTTTTTGGCTTACCGTCCTGCCATATCTGAGTGCTTCCGCCAGACAATATGATGGGTTGTAACCGGACGTGTAGTTTAAGGTGAACAACAGGTTGCTTTGTGCCCTGACATAATCAGGCTGGATCTCCGTTGCACTACGATAACTTGCCACCGCATCATCAAGCTGTCCAAGGTGGATCAATGCGTTACCCAGATTGTTCAAGGCTCTGACGTAGCCGGGTTTTAGTTGTAACACACGGCGACAGATGGATACTGCCTGGTTATATAGGCCCAAGTCAGTCAGGATCACGCCTAAATTACTGAATGCATCGGCATCATCAGGCAGAAGCTCGGTAGTTCTTTGCAGGGCGTGCAAGGCATCCTTGCCCTGCAAATACAGGGACTCTCCCAATAACTTCCAAACAAAACCCGCATTCGGATACCGCGCGGCCAAAGCACTGGCCATGCTTTCCAATTCGGCAAGACGCCCGGCATTGTATAAAGCCATAAGCTGGTCGCATTCGATGGGTGATGGCCTTGCAGATTGCTCCCCGGTTTTCCCCAGGCAGCAATTCTTGTATTTTTTTCCACTCCCACAACCGCACGGGTCATTTCTTCCTGACTTCACGCCCATACTCCCTGATTATTTTTCACCAATATCCACGCCCAATATCAATGAGGCCTCAAAAAATAGTTACCCCAATTTTTTGACCCGTTACACAGCAATGCGGAACCTTGCGGCAGGGCGCGAGGTATCGAATCTCAATCCAGTCAAAACTTTCGCCGCAACAGGGCGGGGAATTCAACCCGAAGGGGTTAACTCTTGAATAAACAAGGTTTGACTGAGCGGACAGTGTAACTATGGTTGATTCTATACGATTTGTCAGAGAGTGAAATTGCGGCTGGATCGCCGCAACAGTCAAAATAGAACTTCCCGTCATATTCATATGCCGCAAACGCGGTTGAAGCGGTATATGAATCAGGGGATAATCCGCGCCTGCGTAAATTAAGGCTTTGCAATGACAGAATATCTGCTGATTCTGGTCAGCGCGGTGTTTGTGAACAACATCGTGATGGTCAAGATTCTCGGGCTGTGTCCGTTCATGGGGGTTTCGAAGAAACTGGAGACCGCCATCGGTATGGGTGCGGCCACCACCTTCGTATTGACCCTGGCTTCGGGTTCGAGTTACCTGATCAACCATTATCTGCTCGGCCCCGAGCTGTCTTACCTCACCACGTTGTCGTTCATCGTGGTGATTGCCGGTATCGTTCAATTCACCGAGATGGTGGTGCAAAAAACCAGTCCGGTGCTTTATCAGGTGCTGGGCATCTATCTGCCACTGATCACCACCAACTGCGCGGTGCTGGGTATTCCGCTGCTCAATGTGCAGGCGAAACACAATTTCATGGAATCGATCATCTTCGGTATGGGCGGTGCGCTGGGTTTTACACTGGTGATGGTGCTGTTCGCGGCGATGCGCGAGCGCATGGAGGGCGCGGATGTGCCGGTGATCTTCAAGGGTTCGGCGATCGCGATGGTCACTGCCGGACTGATGAGCCTGTCCTTCATGGGATTCTCGGGATTGATCAAGTGATGGAAAGCACCCGATGCTGAGTGCGTTGCTGGTGATGGCAGCCATCGCTGTTGTGCTGGGTGCGGTGCTGGGATTCGCCGCGATCAAATTTCACACCGAGGGCAATCCGCTGGTGGACAATATCGATGCCATCCTGCCGCAGACACAGTGCGGACAATGCAGCTACCCCGGTTGCAAGCCCTATGCCACAGCCATCGCTGCGGGTGAGGCCGACATCAATCGCTGCCCGCCCGGCGGCGTGGAGGGTATCCAGAAACTGGCCGACCTGCTCGGCGTGGAATTCAAACCTTTCGGCAATGATACCGCCGCACCCAAGCCCAAATCGGTCGCCTATATCGACGAGAGCACCTGCATAGGGTGCACATTGTGCATTCAGGCCTGTCCGGTGGATGCCATCGTCGGCGCAGCCAAGCAGATGCACACCATCATCGCCGCCGAATGCACCGGCTGCGAATTGTGTGTCGCGCCCTGCCCGGTGGACTGCATCAGCATGCCGGTCATCGAGGAAAAGATCAGCAACTGGAAATGGAAATATCCGGTGTATGACTTGAATGTCACAGCAGCAACCCAGACAGCAAAAACAGGTATGCCGCATTGAGAAAGCTCTATCGCTTCCACGGGGGTATCCATCCGCCCAGCAACAAGACGCAATCCACGCAAACGCCCATCGAGCAAGTGCCGTTGCCCGGGAAACTGATCGTGCCCCTGCAGCAGCATGCCGGAGAAATTGCCAAGCCGGTCGTGCAAATCGGCGACCGAGTGTTGAAGGGACAGCTGATCGGTATGCCCGACGGTTTTGTGTCGAGCGCGGTGCACGCGCCCACGTCGGGCACCATCGACGCGATTGACATGCAACTCATCGCGCATCCTTCCGGATTACCCAACCTGTGCGCAACGCTGATACCTGACGGCAAGGATGAGTGGGGGGTACGCGAGCCGGTCGATTTTCGCAGCCATAATCCGGCCGAATTGCAGCACCTGCTGCGCATGGCGGGTGTGGTCGGACTCGGCGGTGCGGTATTCCCCAGCGATATCAAATTGCGTACCGGCAAACAAAAAATCACCACGTTGATCCTGAACGGTGCGGAGTGCGAACCCTATATCAGCTGCGACGACATGTTGATGCGTGAACGTGCCGCACAGATCATCGAGGGTGCGGAGATGCTGCGTTTCATGCTCGACGCGAATGAAGTATTGATCGGTGTCGAGGACAACAAGCCGCAGGCGATTGCCGCGCTTCAACATGCCATCAGCGAACTTGGCGCGGACGATCAGGAATACAATTGTCATGAAGTGGTCGCGATACCGACGATCTATCCGGGCGGCAGCGCGAAGCAGCTGATCCGCGTGCTCACGGGTCTGGAAGTCCCGTCCGGAAAACTGCCCACCGATATCGGCGTGCAATCCTTCAACGTCGCCACAGCCTATACCGTGTATCGCGCGCTGGCACACGGCGAGCCGGTGTTGTCGCGCATCGTCACGATCGCCGGAAATGTCCGCCGACCGCAGAATTATGAGGTGCTGATCGGCACGCCGATCGATGCACTGCTCGCGCTCAGCGAATTACTGCCCGATACCGATCGCTACATCATGGGTGGGCCGATGATGGGTATGCCGTTGCCCGGCGTGCATGTCCCGGCGGTGAAAGCCACCAACTGCGTCATCGCCGCATCACCCTTTTTATTTCCGCCTGCCCCGCCTGCGATGCCGTGCATCCGTTGCACGCGTTGTGTCGAAGTGTGCCCGGTTGATCTGCAACCGCAGGACCTGTTTTGGTTCGCACAGTCCAGGGAATTTGGCAGGGCGCAGTTGTTCAATCTGTTTGATTGCATCGAGTGCGGCGCATGCAGCTATGTCTGCCCCAGTCACATACCACTGGTACAGTATTACCGTTTTGCCAAGAGCGAGATCCGCGCGCGCGAGCAGGATAAGAATCTCGCGGATCAGGCACGCGAGCGCCATGATTACCGGGAATATCGGGTCGAGCGCGAGAAACGTGAGAAAGCGGAAAAGCTGGCGGCCAGGGAAAAGGCCGCGCTAGCCGCCAAGACCGGCAGTCAGCCGCCGCTGACAGCCGGGCAAAAAGCCGAGCAGGCCGGTATCGAGGCTAGCCGGGCACATATCCTCGCGGTCGCCCAATCTGAAGTCGGACAGCCCGAAGCAGGGCAGCCAGAAATCGGGCAAACCGATGCAGGGGTGCCGAAATGATCCCTGCGGCGGCCATCAACCATTTTGCAGTTTGTCCACCGGGAATCAGCTGACCATGTTCTTTTCGCCATTCATCAGTAAACCGGGCAGCGTCGCGCAGATCATGCTCAAGGTGCTGCTCGCGCTGCTGCCGGGCATCGCGTTGTACGTGTGGTATTTCGGTCCGGCGATCCTGGTCTCGATCACGCTCGCCAGTCTGACCGCACTGGGCACCGAGGCGCTGATGCTGCGCTTGCGCAACCGTCCGGTCGCGCCGTTCCTGAAGGATAACAGTGCACTGCTCACGGCCTGGCTGCTTGCGCTTTCCATCCCGCCGCTGGCGCCGTGGTGGCTGGTGGTGGTCGGCACCGCATTTGCCATCGCCATCGCCAAGCATCTGTATGGCGGGTTGGGCAACAACCTGTTCAATCCGGCAATGGTTGGCTACGCAGTGCTGATCGTTTCCTTTCCGGCGCAGATGACCCATTGGGTCGCACCGCACGGTTTGGGCCAGATCGAGTTCGGATTTTTACAACAACTGAACTATATTTTTCTGGGTGCGTTGCCGGATCAAACCAGCCTGGATGCCGTCACCATGGCGACGCCATTGGACACGCTGAAGACCCATCTGCATCTCGGCGAGCCGGTTGGGCAGATCCTCGCCATGCCGATCTATGGACAGTTCGGCGGGCACGGCAGCGAGATGGTGGCTTGGGGATTCTTGCTCGGTGGCTTATATCTGCTCGCCGCGCGCATCATCAGTTGGCATATCCCGGTTGCCTATCTGGTCACCCTGTTCGTCATCGCCGACTTGTTTCATCTGTATGACCCCGGGCATTATGCGGTGCCGTTGTTGCACTGGTATTCCGGTGCGGCGATGCTGGGCGCATTTTTCATCCTGACCGACCCGGTCAGCAGTCCCACCACCAACAAGGGCCGATTGATCTTCGCGGCGGGCGCGGCTCTGCTCACTTACCTGATCCGCGTGTTCGGCGGTTTCCCGGACGGGGTCGCGTTCGCCACGCTGCTGATGAACATCTGTGTGCCGCTGATCGTGCTGTACACCCAGCCGCCTGTATTTGGCAAAAAGGCCGATACTTCCCGAAAGGATGGACAGTCATGAGGCGCACGATCGCGAAAGCTTCGTTGATCACCGCGCTCAACCTGTTGTTCTTTGCGCTGATCGGCACGGCCCTGCTCGCGCTGACCTATGAGCTGACGAGCGAACCGATCGCACGCAGCGAGGAGGAAGCAAAGCTTAAACTGATCACCCAGATCGTACCGGTCTCGGCTTACGACAATGCCATCATGCAAGATACGGTGCAACTGGCGGCGGACGAACTACTGGGCACGGACGACACGACCATCGCCTACCTTGGCCGCCTGAAAGGTCAGCCCGCCATCACGGTGTTGCAGTCCATCGCGCCGGACGGTTATGGCGGCCAGATCCATCTGGTCATCGCGATACAACGCGATGGTAGAATCGCCGGTGTGCGCGTGGTGTCGGACAAGGAAACGCCGGGCTTGGGCGATTACATCGAGATCGCCAAGAGCAAATGGATCACCGGATTCGATGATACCTCGCTGGAAAATCACCGGGACAGTGACTGGAAGGTCAAAAAGGACGGCGGCCGCTTCGACTACATGGCGGGGGCCACGATCACCCCGCGTGCGGTGGTGAAAGCGGTGCACAAGGCGTTGCAATACTATGCACTGCACTCTGCAGAATTGTTCGGACCGCAACCCGCATCCACAGCCGGACAAATGAAGGCCGAACAGGCCAGGGAGAAAAAATGACTGCCACTGAATTCAGGGAGATCTTTCACAACGGACTGTGGAAACAGAACACCGGCGTGGTGCAATTGCTCGGCTTATGTCCGATCCTGGCAGTGAGCAGTTCGGTGGTGAACGCGGTGAGTCTGGGTCTGGCAACCGTACTGGTGATGACGCTGTCGGGCGCCGCCGTCGCGCCGATCAGGCAGCTCATTCCCAATGAGGCGCGTATCCCGGTATTCGTCCTGATCATCGCGGTGCTGGTCACCGTGGTGCAGTTCATGATGAATGCGTACATGTACGGTCTGTATGTGGTGCTGGGCATCTTCATTCCACTGATCGTCACCAATTGCATCGTGCTGGCACGCATCGAAGCGTTCTCATCGAAAAATCCCGCACTGGCATCGGCGCTGGATGGTCTGGCGATGGGCCTGGGCCTGACTGCCGTGCTGGCGGTGCTGGGCGGTATTCGTGAGATCCTCGGCCACGGCACGCTGCTGTCCGGGATCGATCTGGTGTTCGGTGTCGCGGCCAAATCCTGGGTGATCACCGTCGTGCCCAACTACCACGGCTTCCTGCTCGCCGTCCTGCCGCCCGGCGCATTCATCACACTGGGCATGCTGATCGCAGCCAAGAACTGGCTGAACCTGAGAGCCGAACAGAAACTGCACGGCAGTAGTGCAACTATCGTCCCGGTGGATGGTGGGTGCTCGCCTGCGATGCACTGAGTATCCCTTTCTATGCCAAACAGGACTCAGACCTATGCAGCTCAGCAAGATTGATTACAAGAGCCTCAACCCTCGGCAAAAGGAAATTTTCAATTTCCAGAAAGTTTCAGGAGAACTGGCTGGCTATGGGTTCAACTGCATCAAACTGGCTGATGATTGGCAAGGAGCAGATTTCCTTGCTTATCACAAAGATGGACAAGACACACTGAAGGTACAGTTGAAAGGGAGAATCACCATTGACAAAAAGTATGAAAACAAAAAATTGTATATGGCATTTCCGCTCGACGAAAATTGGTATTTGATTGAGCACGACACTCTTATCAAAAAAGTGGGGAAGCACACAAATTGGCTCAATACTGATTCGTGGGTCAATAAGGGCGTCTATCACTCGGCAGCACCAAGCACGCAGTTGATGCAAAGCCTTTCCAAATATAAATTATGAACCTGCGTAGGTTGGGTTGAGCGCAGCGATACCCAACATGCCTGATTCACACCGCTCTACATTGACAAATATTCATGAACCCCGCTAAACGCCGTGAAATCTTTCTGCGCCTGCAAGCGGCCAATCCGCACCCCACCACCGAGCTGGAATACAAGACACCTTTCGAGTTGCTGGTCGCGGTGATCTTGTCAGCTCAAGCCACCGATGTCAGCGTGAACGCCGCGACACGGCATCTGTATTCGGTCGCGAATACGCCTGAAAAGCTGCTCGCACTCGGCGAGGAAAAACTGCGCGAGTACATACAGCGCATCGGCCTGTACAAGACCAAAGCGAAACACGTCATCCAGATGTGCCGATTGTTGCTGGAACGGCACGAAGGACAAGTGCCGCAGACGCGTGAGGAACTTGAAGCGCTGCCCGGCGTGGGGCGCAAGACCGCCAATGTGATCCTCAATACCGCGTTCGGCCAGCCGACCATCGCGGTGGACACGCACATCTTCCGCGTCTCTAACCGCACCGGCATCGCACCCGGCAAGGATGTGGTCGAGGTGGAAAAGAAACTGCTCAAGTTCGTGCCGGATGAATTCAAGCACGACGCACACCACTGGCTGATATTGCACGGCCGTTATATTTGCCAGGCGCGCAAGCCGAAATGCGGGCAATGTATCATCGAGAGTCTGTGCGAATACAGGAGCAAGGTGTTTTGATGTTCAACCCCAGTCGCGACGAAGCGCGTTTATTCTTGTTCGAGTCCTGGCGCAAACGACGCGCCGGGGAATTGCTCACGCCGCTGGAAGATCTGGCCGCGCAACTCATCGCCAAGCATCCCGAATACTTTGCCATGCTGGAAGATCCGGATCGCCATCAGGACAAGGACTACTCGCCGGAACAGGGCGAGACCAATCCCTTCCTGCACCTGATGATGCACCTGACCATCGAGGAACAGATCTCCATCGACCAACCGCCGGGGATACGCGCGCAATTTGTGCGATTGACCCAACAACTCGAATCGGAACACGATGCGCAACACCGCATGATGGAATGCCTCAGTGAGATGATCTGGCAGGCGCAGCGCAATCGCACCCAGCCGGATGCGGCGGTATACTTTGCTTGTCTTGAGAATCAATGAAAAGGGTAATGCAATGCGTCTGAGCAAGATCACCACCCGTACCGGAGACAATGGTACCACCGGCCTGGCCGACGGCACCCGCCTTGGCAAGGATCACGCGCGCTTCGCGGTGCTGGGCAGCGTCGATGAACTGAACAGTCAGCTCGGCGTGCTGCTCGCCGAGCAACTTCCTGCGGATATCCGCACCGTGTTGTTGCGGCTACAGAATGACCTGTTCGATCTGGGTGGTGCGCTTGCATTGCCGACACAGGATAGGTTCGCGGAAGACAAGATCGCATGGCTGGACGAACAAATCGCGTACTACAATGCCGACCTGCCGCCGTTGCGCGAATTCATCCTGCCAGGCGGCTCGCGCCCGGGCGCGTTGTGCCATGTGGCACGCACCGTCGCGCGCCGCGCCGAACGCGACCTGGTCATGCTATCGAAAAATGATGCAGTGCCGCAAAACGCGCTGCCCTATCTGAACCGGTTGTCCGATCTGTTGTTCGTAATGAGCCGCAGTATCAACCGGGCAGAGGCTGTTCCGGAAGCGTTGTGGCAACGCATCAAATAGCCGGAAGATTTGAATTTCGCTGATGCAACAAGCACGGTCCAGTCAGGTCAAATCATGCCGTTTCACCGGTGCTACAATCCCGTTCCCAATCACCCAAAGGAGAGTCTTCATGCGTCGCATACTGTTAGCTGTTGCTTTGGCCGGTTTGACCACATTGACGTACGCTGCCGGCTTCAAACTTTCCAGTCCGGAAATAAAAGCCAATCACATGATACCCAAACGTTTCGAGTTCAACGGGTTTGGCTGTTCCGGCGAGAACAAGTCGCCCGCCCTCAAGTGGAGCGGCGCGCCCAAGGGTACCAAGAGCTTTGCCGTGACAGTATATGATCCCGATGCGCCGACAGGCTCAGGCTGGTGGCACTGGGTGGTCATCAATATCCCGGCTGATGTCGCCGGGCTGGCCGCGAATGCCGGCGCACTCAACAGCACGACCCTGCCACAGGGCGCGGTACAGGGGCGTAGCGACTACGGTTCGGCCGCCTGGGGCGGCACTTGCCCGCCGCAGGGCGACAAGCCGCATCGTTACATCTTCACGGTGTACGCGCTCAAAACCGACAAGATTGACGTGCCCGCCGATGCCACGGCGGCACTGACCGGTTACATGATCCATGCCAATATGTTGAGCAAGGCCAGCTTTACCGCAAAATACCGGCGCGCCAAATAGTCGGTAATCGGACGGGATACCTTGTCCCGCCTGAAGGAGAAAGGTTCCAAACCCCATCCACTGGTGCTAGACTCTGGCTCGCTGCATATGCAGTACCAACAAAAAAGGAAAAAACATGAACAGAAAAGAACTGATAGACGCATTGGCTGACAAGACAGGTAGCTCCAAGGCAGACGCTGATCGCAACATTGCGGCGCTGATCGAAATCGTTACCGCAACGCTGAAGAAAGGTGACAACGTCGCTTTGGTCGGTTTCGGCACATTCGAAGTACGCAAGCGTGCTGCACGCGCAGGTCGTAACCCGAGCACCGGCGAAGCGATCAAGATCAAAGCAGCCAAGGTTCCGGCATTCAAGGCTGGCGCTACACTGAAAGCAGCAGTAAACGGCGCAAAGAAGTAATCACTTGTGACGCACCAGCCCTCAACGAGGGTTGGTGACCGAGTGTAAGCAAGTCGTTCCACAGTATAAATTCCCAATAGAAACACCCGCTCGAACAGTCCGCTTTGTTATTACCAAATTGCTTATATGGTCTTTTCGCCATTTCTCACCCTGGCTTTACAGATTTTATTTTCAGGCAAAGATTGAACGGCAGTTCGCGTTAAGCAAAACGGAACATGGCAGTGAGGGCCTGGCATAAGCCAGGCCTTTTTATTTCATTTGGTTGGAACTGCTCGCGGACTGCGGTTGATGGGATACCGAAAAGTAACCCGTAAAGTAGCGTTCGGACGACCGCAAGCCAGTGTCGGGATGGAATGCCAAATTTAGTTGGCGGCTATTGCCCCAGTATCTTTGCGATCTGGCGTTCGGCGACGATCCAGTGTTCATCCGAGCGACCCTCAAAACCGTGCTGTTCGGCGATGAAATAAGCAGCTGTTTGCACCATGCGATAGCGTTCTTCGGGGGTCGGTTTAGGTGCGGTTTTGGCTGTGGGAGTTTTTTTCTTTGCAGCTGTTGCGGGAACTTTTTTGGCCGCGTCTGGCTTGGTTTTTTTCGGTGCCGCAGTGACGGCTGAAGCTTTCTTGGCAGACACCTTTTTGGTAGGCGGCTTCACTGCAGCTTTGGCGGCCTTGGGTTGGTCGACGACAGCCTTTTTTTCAGCCGCCTTTTTCTTTTTCTTGCTCTTTTCCTTTTCTTCTACCATTTCATCACCTCTTTGGTTAAAGTAAAATCGTACGTTCAGGAACCCTACTGCGTGCAATGATATTGATGCGCACCTTGCGGGTCAACAAAATCGAACTAATAATTGACGCAACTCACCCAACGGACTAAGGTTCACTGCACAATTTCAGTGAGCGCCATAATTTTCGGGGTCACCTGAAAATCCGTATCCATGTCGACAATACAAACCTGGGAACTCTTAAGCTATGTCGTGACAGTCGTCGGCTTGCCGCTGGCGATCGCTGTATACATCATAGACCAGCGCAAAGAGCGCGATAACGAGGAAGAAGAGGTGTACCAGTTGCTCTCCGACAACTATCAGGAGTTTCTCAAGATCGCCCTGGAACATCCCGACCTGCGTTTGTTCGCCAGCGAGACCACGCCCGCGCTCACAACAGAGCAGCACGAGCGCATGTTCATCATCTTCAGTATGCTGATATCACTGTTTGAGCGCGCCTATCTGCTGCTTTATGAAGATGACATGAAGGAGAAGCAGTTGAGGCGCTGGCGCTCATGGGAAGATTACATGGGCGAATGGTGTACCCGTGCCGATTTCCGCGGATCGTTGTCAGCCTTGTTACGCGGTGAAGATCCCGAGTTCGCCGACTACATACAAAAACTCGCAGCCAGTTCGACGGTCGCGTAAGGCCAGGACAGAGACAACATGCTAACGATACTGGTCATCAATTCCAAAGGGGGTTCCGGCAAAACCACCCTGACCACCAATCTTGCCGCTTACTATGCGAGCAAGCAGGTTCGTACGGCGATCATGGACTACGACCCGCAGGGTTCGAGCATACAGTGGCTGCGGGTGCGGCCTGACGATGCGGAGAAGATCCACGGGGCCAACGCTGCACCGGCCAAGGGTGCTGTTCCCTTGCGCAGCTTGCATGCATGGGTGCCCGGGGATACCGAAGTCATCATCATCGATGCGCCTGCCGGTGCGAAAGGGCTGTTGCTGCAGGAACTGGTACGCAGATCGAACTATATCGTGATCCCGGTCGCACCCTCACCCATCGACATTCACGCCACGGCTGATTTCATCAAGGAATTATTCCTGTTCGGTGGCGCGCGCACCTCGAAAGCAAAGATTGCAGTGGTCGCCAATCGCGTGCGCAGCACCACTTCGCCGGTTTACACCGCGCTGGAACGCTTTCTGGCTTCGCTCAAATTGCCTTTTCTAACCAGCATCCGCGATTCGGACAACTATCTGCATGCGGCAGAAAAAGGCCTTGGTGTGTTCGAAATGGATGAGGTGATCACCGCTGCGGAAAGACGCGAGCTCTTGCCCATCCTGAGATGGCTGAACGGTCAATTCCCGAACCGGTTCGGATCGCGCATCGACGACAAGAGTGCTAGCATGGAAGGTTCAAGAAAGTTCGCGGCATTCCGCACCGGCACGCAGAACATCGATGTCCTCAGCGCCACGGGGAGATTCAGGAAGCTTTCCTGAAGCGACTTGAAGTGTGCAAGGCATTCAACAACAAAAGCCCGGATGGGATCCATCCGATAGACGTTTAGCAATAATGCATTGACTATATTGCCAAGATTGACCATATTACGGTCTTAGTGCCTGTCGGAAGATGTTCGCAAAAAAGGGACCGCCATGCTGTCAATATTGATCGTAAATTCCAAGGGAGGATCGGGGAAGACCACCCTGAGCACCAATCTTGCCAGCTATTACGCCAGCAGAAAGTTCAGGACCACGATACTGGACTATGATCCACAGGGGTCTTGTCTGCAGTGGCTGAAGATAAGACCTGCCAACATGGGGAATATCCATGGGGCCAATGCTGCACCCCCGAAGGGCGCCAGCACTCTGCATAATTTACAGAAGTGGGTTCCGGTCGGCACTCAGGTGCTGGTCATCGATGCGCCTGCCGGCGTAAAAGGCATGCTGTTGCAGGAGATGGTGCGCAGGGCGAACTTCATCCTGGTCCCGGTCTTGCCGTCCGCGATCGATATACATGTCACTTCCGATTTTCTCAGGGAGTTGTACACGATAGGCGGAGCGTCCATAGACAAAACCAAGGTTGCAATGGTTGCCAACAGGGTGCGCAGAACTTCGCATGGGCGCAAGTCGCTGGAGCATTTCCTCGGATTGTTGAAGATGCCGTACCTCACCACTATCAGCGATTCGGACAATTTTCTGCGCGCGGTGGAAAAAGGATTGGGCGTGTTCGAAATGGATGAGGTACAAACCTATGCGGAAAGACAGGAGCTGCTGCCCATCCTGAAATGGCTGGACGGGCAGATCCAGGTAGCCGATGTCGAAAACAATATCGTCAGCATAGACGAATCAAGGAATAACCCGGCCAGTCCCGCAGCCGGGAAAGCATGGCAAGCGCCTGTCAACCGTTTCGCGAATAGATAAAGCGCTGGCGTAACGCACTACGCTTGAGGTGTGCAGCGCGCACCGTCGTTGCATCCTTTCCCATACGCGCTGCTTGTGCCCTGTTCCGCAAGAGCAAAAATGCGACCGGACATCCGCTCCGCCCCATTCGCGATCATTTCTACACTGTACTGCCAAAGCGATTGAACAAAGAAGTACGGACTCTGGGCTGCTGCAAGAGCAGTAACGACCAGACCGGGATTTGAAATGTGCCTGCCGGTTAGATTTTTCCTGCCAGATAGATTTTGCCGGGCAGATAGATTATTTAATGAATAGAGAATGGGGCATGAAACATGTTCCCGTCAGAGTCCGGAAAGATAGCTCGCCAGCGCGTCGATTTCGTCATCCGTCAGGGGTTTGGCAACCATGTTCATGATGTTGCCGGGGCTGTTCCTGCGCGCACCGCTTCTCCAATTGATGAGCTGGGCGCGCAGATATCCCTTGTGCTGGCCGCCGATCACGGGATAGTTCGGAATGTCGGGTGACTGGCCCTTGCCGTTCACGCCATGACAACTGATGCATGGCGGGATCATCCGGGATGTATCACCTTTCAGGAACAGTTTTTTCCCGACCGGATTGTCTCCCGTACCATTTCCGCGCATCTTTTTCTGGCCGGCAAAATAAGTGGCTATATCGGTCACCTCGGCCCCGTTGATCGTTGCCGCGATGCCGGTCATGATCTGATGGGTGCGCGCACCGCTCTGAAACTCGTGCAATTCCTTGGCGATGTAGTAGGCATATTGTCCGGCGAGATTGGGCACCATCTCATCCGGGCTGATGCCGAGTTCGCCGTGACAACCCTGGCATAGCTCCGATTTATACTTGCCCGTATCCGGGTTTCCGGCGCCCATACGCATCTTGATGACATCGGCCGGTTCCGCCGGATACGCTGCGGTTGCGGTCAGCAACGCTGCTGCGAGAAAGCCTGTGACGATATTGTCTTGCATGTGAAACATGATAATCAACTCCAGTACCAGTCTGAAAATTATTCGGTCAGGCCGCGACGTCGATGATAACGGGGAGGCCTTCGAGCAACAGTTATAGAGAGTACTGCTTTTTCCTGCAAACTCCTTAGCTACGGGAAAGTCCCGATATCAGGCGGATATGAGCCTGCCTGAAGCGCACGTTAGGGGAGCTGTCTTTCCACCCGGAATCCGCTGTCAACGTACCTGTACCCGGGCGCGCTGACACTGCGGAAGGCAGCGCGCACACGGTTTCGTGAATAGATCCATGAGCCGCCGCGAAGCACGCGCTTCGAGCCATTTCCTGCCCATGCGCTGCCGTTATCCGGAATGCCGTTGTATTGATCGTGATAGCTGTCCTGTACCCATTCCACCACGTTGCCGTTCATGTCGAACAAACCAAACTGGTTGGCCAGTTTGGTGCCGGCGGGATGGGTGCTTCTGTCACTGTTTTGTCCATACCATGCGACGCTATCCGGGTTGTCGCTGCCGCAGTATTCGTTCTGTTCCCCGGCACGGCAGGCGTATTCCCATTGCGACTCGGTGGGAAGCCGGTAGTGCTTGCCGGTCCGCTTTGACAGCCATTTTACGTAGGCTTGTGCATCGAACCAATCAACGCACGCAACCGGGTGGCTGTCGTCTTGCGGATAACCCGGGTTGCGCCAATCATTGTCACCAAACGTTTCCCATTTGCCGTCATCCAGTTTCAGGCATTGGTCATCGGTGTTATGGCCAGTCGCACTCACGAACGCGGCAAACTGGCCCCGGGTGATTTCGATCTTGCCCATTGCGAACGGCCGGTCGATGGTGATGCGGCGTCCGGGTTTTTCATCTTGAACATTGCTGTCGGCCGAACCGATGTCGAAGCTGCCCGCAGGAATTACGATCATGTCGGGGCAGTCGGCGCAATCCTTGAAAACTTCGCCGGGTTGGAAGATTCGCGGCGGCAATTTGATTGGTGTTGCTGCCGCTGCAACCGGGCCCGGCTTCACGGTCGGCGTTGCGGCGGCAGGAACCAGCGCGCTGCCCAATCCCTTGAGTTTGTCCATCAGCTGCGAACGATCGCAAGCGTTGCACGACAAGGAGGCTTCCATGACTGACTGATCGGTCATCACGTTCTTGATATTCAGCGACAGCAGATAGCCGTCCTCTGTTCTGATCACCAGCGCCGAGGCGAAGAGCTCGGTGCGAAGATCCCCGGCGGCCAGTTTCAGGCAGGCGATATCATCGCATCCCTGGTTGCGGGTGTTCTGGCCGGTTTTGCGTGACGCATTTCTGAGCGACTGAATGACTTCCTTGCCATGTAATACTTCGTACCGTTGCTGCAAACCACGGATGAGTGCTGCCTCCATTTGAGCCAGCATGGGCTTAGAATCGGCACCCGTATGCAGGGGAATCAGCACGAGGCGCGCTTTATCCGAAAGGCTTTTTTCAGCAGCCTGTGCGGGCAGAACGGGGCCAGCCAGGCAGAAGGTGGTGACCGTGAGAGTTATCAAGTAACGCAATATTGGCTTGCTCATATTCGTCTTCAAACTGTAGATCGAGGATATGCCATCAGTAACACAGACCCTGAATATATCAAACAGAGTAGCGATCACACTTGCCGCTGGCGTAACGCGACGCGCTTGAGATAAGCCTCGTGCGCGATCTGTACATCTTCCAGAAAATACGGCAATTCCTTCAACAACATCGCCTGCGGACCGTCCACCAGCGCCTTGGGCGGGGCGGGATGAAAATCCACCAGCACCATGTTGGCGCCAGCCACGATGCCCTGCGCGGTGACGTGCATCATGTCCATGATGCCGTCCGGCGAAGCCGCGCGCGACCCGACCGAATGCGACGGGTCGATGCACACCGGCATGCGTGTCAGTCGCTTGACCACCGGCACGTGCGAGAAATCCACGAAGTTGCGGTGCGGGTCGCCCATGTTGGTCTTCATCCCGCGCAGCCCGAACACCACGTTGCGGTTGCCCTCGGAAGCCAGATATTCCGCCGCATTCAGCGACTCGTCCAGCGTGATGCCGAAGCCGCGCTTGAGCAGGATGGGCATTTCGGTCTGCCGTCCGACGATCTTCAGCAGCTCGAAATTCTGCGTGTTGCGTGTGCCGATCTGCAGCATCACACCGGTCGGGTTGCCGGTCGCATGCAGCGCTTCCTTGATCTCGTTCAGGTGCGATTCGTGGGTGATCTCCATCGCGATCACCTTGATGCCGTATTTCCCGGCCAGCTCGAACACATAAGGCAAACAATTCTTGCCGTGCCCCTGAAAGGCATACGGACTGGTGCGCGGCTTGTATGCACCCATGCGCGTGCACACCTGGCCGTTGTCGCGCACCGCCTTCATCATGATCTCGACATGCTCGCGATTGTCCACCGCGCACAAGCCGGCAAACACGTTCAGCGTGTCCTGCCCGAAGCGCACGCCGTTGTATTCGAAGTGGGTGGGGCGCTGGTCGTCCTTGTGACGCCCCAGGATGCGGTACTCCTCCGAGACTCGCACCGCGCGTTCCACGCAAGGCAGATTCTGCATGTCTTCTATTTCCAGCGCCTTGGTGTTGCCGATCAGGTAGATCTCGGTCAGCGTCTTTTCACTGCCGCGTTCATTGTGTACCCGGGTCTGTATTCCCGGCAAAGAGGCGAGATGCGCCAGCAACTGTTTGTACTCGGGTGTTTGATCGGTGACGTTGGAGTTCAGTATCAGTATCATCTTTTCTTTCCGTTCATTTATGCAACATGATCGCCAACTGAGCCGGCCACTGTGCCATCGGTTCGCGGCTGAAGCCGCTTTTGGCGAACTGTGTCCAGCGGCCGATCACGTAGCACACCAGCAGGTTCGAATAAGCGCCCACATCCACTGCATCACCCATTTCACCCTGTGTGGCGGCCATGCGCAGCGATTGCTTGAGCGTCGCCTCGATGCGGTCCAGCAACTGGTTGATGCGCTGCTGCAAACGCTCGTCCTCGTTCACCAGCGCGTCGCCGATCAGTACGCGGGTCATGCCGCGGTTCTTCTGGGCGAAATTGAGCAGCATCGCGACGATCGCTTCGATCTGCTTCACGCCGCCTTTTTCTTCCTGGATGATCTTGTTGATCAGGCCGAACACGGTCTGCTCGATGAACTCGATCAGGCCTTCGAACATTTGCGCTTTGCTGGCGAAGTGGCGGTACAGCGCCGCTTCGGAAAGATCCAGTCGCGCCGCCAAGGCAGCGGTGGTGATCTTTTCGCCCTTGGGCTGCTCCAGCATCTGCGCCACGGTTTGCAGGATCTGTAGTTTTCTTTCACCCGGTTTTGCTGCGGCCATAATTTACCCCCTTAAATTTCGAAAAGATCTCAAATCCTGCTCTTAGCTTAAGCGATTCAGCACCTTTGGCAACTGCATCACATCACGTATCTTCACATCCACAGACGGCGAGTCCTGGCTGCTCGTATTCACCCACACGGTGCGCATCCCGAGCCGCTTGGCTGCGCGCAGATTTTCCAGGCTGTCTTCGATCATCACACATTGCGCCGCCTTCACCCGGTGGCGTTTCAACAGGCGCATGAAGCCGAAATGATCCGGCTTGGGACGATAACGCGTTTGCTCCACCGCCATCACATCGTCGAACAAACCGTCCACCCGCAACAGCCTGAGCACCGCATGCGCGTAATGCTGCGGCGCATTCGAGAACACCACCTTTCTGCCCGGCAAGGCCTTCAGCACATGGCGCAAGCGCGGTTCGCGCAACACCATCCGGTCCAGTTCCGGAAACTGGTGGGTATGCCACAAAAAATGTTCCGGTACCGTGCCGTGATGGCGTATCAGTCCGCTCAGGGTCGCGCCATATCGCTGCCAGTAATGCACGCGCAATGCGTTTGCCTCCGCCTCGTCCAGTTGCAGATGCTCCTGCAAGTACGCGGTCATACTGCGATTGATGTGTGGAAAGATGTGCGGCGTCGCATTATGCAATGTGTTATCGAGATCGAAAATCCACAACTGCCGGCTCATTTTCAACGATATTGTTATTTGCTTTTGATCAGTGTGCCGACACCTTCATCGGTAAGAATTTCCAGCAACAACGCATGCTGCACCCGGCCGTCGATGATGTGCACCGCGCGCACGCCGCCGCGCGCCGCATCCAGCGCCGAACTGATCTTGGGTAACATCCCGCCGGACAACGTGCCGTCCGCCACCAGTGCATCGATCTGTTTTGGCGTCAGGCCGGTCAGCAGCTTGCCATCCTTGTCCAGCACGCCCGGTGTATTGGTGAGCAGCACCAGTTTTTCGGCACGCAGCACTTCCGCCAGTTTGCCCGCCACCACATCGGCGTTGATATTCAATGTCTCGCCATCCGGCGAGACACCGATCGGTGCGATGACCGGGATGAAATCGCCGGAATCCAGAAAGGTGATGATGGAAGGGTCGATCTTGTTGATATCACCGACCAGCCCGATGTCCAGCATCTTGCCCGGCTCGGTGATGCTTTCCAGCATCAGTTTTTCGGCACGGATGAAACCGCCGTCCTGCCCGGTCAAACCCACTGCCTTGCCGCCATAGCGGTTGATCAGGTTGACGATGTCTTTGTTGACCTTGCCCAGCACCATCTCGACCACGTCCATGGTCTCTTCGTCGGTCACCCTCATGCCCTGGATGAATTCCCCTTGCTTGCCGACCTTTTTGAGCAGGTCATTGATCTGCGGTCCGCCACCGTGCACCACCACCGGATTCATCCCGACCAGCTTGAGTAACACTACATCGCGCGCGAAGCCCTCTTGCAACGCCGGATCGGTCATTGCGTTGCCGCCGTATTTGATGACGATGGTCTTGTCGAAGAAACGCTGGATATACGGCAGCGCCTCGGACAGGGTGTGTGCCTTCTGGGCGACGGTGGTTGGCGAAAACGGCATGATGTTCCCTTGTAATGGGGTAAACAGGCATTCCGCCAACAGGCGCAATGCGCGAAAAAACATGCCGCGAATTCTACACCAGAAGAAAACCGACAGGGCTAATAATCAATCAAAAGGCGCTTGCCGCCTGATCATTCGGGAAAGCCAACACTCACTCAGTGACTGCCGAACAACCTTCATCCGAAGCGGGCGAGGTTTGCTATGCCAGCCATGGCCACGCGACTATAATTGCAACTTCCGAATACTTCCCCCAATCATGAGACTTGTTCTATTGCTGATCTGTTGCATGCCCTGGTTTGTGTCAGCACAACCGGACCCGGGCCCGTTGCCGGCACCACCCCAGCTTGCCGCCAAGTCTTACCTGTTGTTCGATTACAGCAGCAAGCAGATCCTTGCGAGCAAGGATGGCGATGCGAGGATGGAGCCAGCTTCGCTGACCAAGTTGATGACGGCTTATCTGGCTTTCGACGCGATCAGGCATGGCACGATATCGCTGAACCAGAGCCTTAAAGTCCCGGGTGTTGCAACGCGCACTTCGGGTGACGAATCGCGCATGCTGCTCAAAGCCGGGCAGTCTGTCACGGTGGAAGATCTGTTGCAGGGATTGATCGTGGATTCCGGCAATGATGCGGCCATCACGCTGGCGGTGAATATCGCCGGCAGCGAGGCGGGCTTTGTCGACATGATGAACCAGGAAGCAAAACGGATGGGGATGAACAACACCCATTTCACCAATCCGGCAGGGATAACAGACGCGGCCCATTACAGCAGCGCCTCCGATCTGGCCGTGCTTGCGGCGACCATCGTGCGCGAATATCCGCAGTACTACCCGATGTTCTCGCAGCGCCAGTACGTTTTCAACAATGTCGCCCAGTCCAACAGCAACCGGTTGCTGTGGATGGATCCGTATGTGGATGGTATGAAGACGGGGTACACGGAAGCGGAAGGATACTGCCTGGTCGCATCCGCCCAGCGCGACAACCACAGGCTGATCTCGGTGTTATTCGGCGCGGACTCGGACCGGTTGCGTGCCGCCGAGAGCCAGAAACTGCTGAATTACGGTTTCAAGTATTTTGCTGCCGCGCGACTTTATCAGAAAGACCAACCCGTCATCCAGCTGCGTATCTGGAAGGGTGCCGAGAGCCTCCTTGATGTCGGTTTCCGCCACGACCTGTTCGTGAGCATCCCGAAAGGAGCATTTGCACGACTCAAGGCCACCATGGTGACGCAACAGCCTATCCTTGCCCCGGTCACCGGCGGGCAACAACTGGGCGTACTCAAACTGACGCTGGACGGCAAACCCTATGCGGAATTCCCGCTGGTTGCATTGCAGAACGTGCCGCTGGCCAATGTATTTTCACGCGGATGGGACAGTATCCG
>JBBQNH010000027.1:0-26122 GCA_038329705.1 Burkholderiales bacterium
ACTGGCGGAACAGGCTCAGGTCGATGCCCAGTTGGCTGAGGCCAAGGCTCGTTCAGCCAAGGCGCAGCAAGCCGCGGACGCATTAAAGGAAGGTAGTCGCGTGCTGCGTCAGGAAATCGACCGTAAAGCCGAGTAATCATAATAAGGAGTTGGACATGCAAAAAATTCGATATTTCCCAATGGCCCTGTTTGCTGCTGCGATCCTCGCCGGCTGTGCAGCAGCCAAGAATTCATCTCTTACCGAAGCGCATAACAGTTATGACAGCGCAAGCATGAACCCGCAGGTCACGAATCTGGCAGCGCTGGAATTGAAACAAGCTGACGATACTCTTAACAGGGCGGACTCTGCCTTGAGCAAGGGTGAAAGTAAGGACACAGTTGATAATCTGGCTTACATCGCCAAGCAGCAAGTGGGTATTGCGGAGGAAACCGCCAAGCGTAAAACTGCCGAATCGGAGGTTGCTAACGCCAGTGCCAAACGTGACCAGGTCCGCCTTGAAGCGAGAACAGCTGAAGCCGATGCGGCCAAACAGCAGGCGGCGCTGGCGAATCAAAACGCCGATACTGCCAATCAGCAGGCAGCGTTGGCGAATGAAATCGCCGATCAGCAAGCGGCTCAATTGGCGGCTGCCAGCGCGAACGCGCAACGTAACCAGGCATTGATTGCCCAACAGGAGAGTCAGCTCCAGGAATTGAAAGCCAAGAAAACGGAGCGCGGCCTGGTGATCACACTGGGCGACGTATTGTTCAGCACCAACAAGGCGCAGCTAAAGTCGGGCGGTATGCGCAACATGACAAAGCTGGCCGATTTTCTCAAGAAATATCCTGAGCGCAAGGTGTTGGTTGAAGGACACACGGACAGCACCGGCAGTAACATTCACAATCAGAAACTGTCCGAAGACCGCGCAAATGCCGTGCGGACGGCATTGCTGGATTCGGGTATCAACGGCGACCGTATCGCAACGCGCGGCTATGGTGAAGAGTTTCCGGTTGCCGACAACGGTACTGCCGCCGGCCGCCAATTGAATCGGCGCATTGAAATCATTATTTCCGATGAAAATGGAAAAATTCTCTCACGCTAGGTAATGGTTTCAGGTGGTATCAACAGGAGAATAAAATGACTTTGGGCACCCTATTGTTGATCATTGTCGTGCTGATGCTGATCGGTTCGATCCCGGGCTGGCCACACAGCAGGAAATGGGGTTATGGCCCGAGCGGAGGCATCGGTCTGATATTGATCATCCTGGTCATTTTGTTGCTGACAGGGCGGATGTGATGGTTACGGATGTCAGAGATACGACAGGAATCTCCGTATTGAATGATGTGGATTTTCAAGGATAAATTTAATCATGAGCACTGAAATAATCGATTTCGAAAATATGAGCAATACCGAAAATGGTGAAAAGCCCATGGAAAATTTGCATGCTGAAATTGCAAAAGTAGAATCAGCCCTGTTTGAGGGTATGCGACAGAAAACGGCAGAAGTTGCCAAGCACATAAGCGACAACCGCTGGAACTGGCGTTGATCGTTACGACCGTTCCGCTGCTGAAGGAACGTCGTGATGGGAGCCGGAGCAACCGCTGCCCGGAGTTGGTATTAAAACATAATATTTTTTCACAATAAGGAGTCTAGCCATGAACATGAAAACAATGAGTGCCCACCATACAAAACTCGCAGCCCCCAAGGACAAGCTGATGGAAGATCTGCGGTTGGTGGTTTCAGATGCTGAAGAACTGCTGCGTGCTACCGCCAACCAGGCGGGTGAGGGAGCCGCTGTCGCCCGGGCACGCATCCAGGAAAACCTGCAAGTGGTCAAGGGGCGTCTGGTTTCAGCCGAAGAGGCTTTGATTGAGCGTACCCGGGATGCTGCAAAAGAAGCTGACCGATATGTTCACGACAATCCCTGGCAAGCGGTCGGCATCTCGGCCTGCGTCGGTGCGATAGTCGGGATGCTGATCGCAAGGCGCTAAAGCATGTCTGAGTCAGGCGGACTGATGGAGTCGCTGAAGCGGATGACCGGTACTTTGCTGGCCATCTTCCAGACGCGGCTTGAACTCTTGTCCATCGAGGTGGAGGAGGAGCGCCTGAACATCAAACAAATGCTGCTCTATGGCAGTATCGCCCTGCTGTTCTTTGGTTTGGCCATCATTCTGATGACGGCGTTTGTACTGGTGGTATTCTGGGACAGTTATCGTCTGCAGGTGCTGGCCGGCTTTATCGGCTCGTATTTCGTGGCCGCAGCCTTTGCATGGAACGCATTGCAGCGCGTAGCCAATAGAAAATCACAACTGTTTTCCGCCAGCCTGGCCGAATTGGCCGATGACCTCGATCAGCTTGCTCCCCCGCCATGAAAAAGCGAATTGCCGAACTTGCTCACCACCGTCAAAGGTTGCTGGAAACAATCCGGGCACAGCGTAAGGAAGTGGCAGAAATCACCCTGCAATTGCACACACCCATGGCCGCGTTCGACATGGGGGTGAAGGCGGTGCGTTTCATGCGCCATAATCCCTGGGCGGTAACCGGCAGTCTTGTTGCGCTGCTGTCATTGCGCGGCATAGGCATATCCGGCTGGTTGCAGAGGGGGTGGCGCTTGTTGTACCTCTATCCTGCCGCCATTTCCATCGGTTTGAAATACGTCTTATCCAAGCCTCGCTCTACCGGTGAAGTGAACGATTCCGTGGTTGATCATTGAAGGATCGTTGACCGGGAAACCACTCCCTACCGGGCACAGCGATGATGGACACTGCCATGAAACATCTTAAATTCTTCGCAGCCATTATTATCGTCGCCGCGTCGGTTATCCTGTGCCAGCAGATCATTGCCAATTCGCTGGCCAACCAGCAGAACAAGAACGATTATGCCGAACTCAACAGTGTCAAATACGGCCTCCTCAGCGTCGATGAATGGAAGCTGCAAGTCACGGAAATTCTTACCGGAGAGATCAATAATCTGTATCTTTCCGGCGCCAACAAGCGGGTGCTACGGAAACATATCATCGTTCTGCTGAATACCCTGATAGACAAAGTCGACAAACAGATCAGGCAAGAGAACGCCGATTCGGCGGGAGGCCGGCTCACACAAACTTTTATCAATATCTTCGTCAATCTGGACGATATAAAGAAGGGTATCCCGGAATATGCGGATGCCGTCGTAAACGAACTGAACAAATCGAAGACCAAGCGCCAGATCAAGGCTGTTCTGAACAAGCAGCTTGAAAAATATTCCGACCAGACCTTTGATGCGCTGGCAACTCCCGAGTTGAGCCGCATCCTGTCCAGGACCGGTTCCGGTGACATCAAAGGTGCGAAGGTCAAGCTCAATGAGGAAATTTCCGTCCGGCAAAGCCTGATCGTAAAGGAGGCGATCCTGTTGATCTCGCTGTCGCTGATACTGTTCGTCATGGCCGGATTTGGCAGGCATCGGCTGGTCACGTCCCAGTATATATTTCTGATCCTGTCACTGCTTGTGCTGCTGACTGCAGGTGTCACCACCCCCACCATCGATATGGAAGCGACCATCTCGCAGATGAGTTTCATGTTGATGGGCCATCCCGTTCATTTCGAGAACCAGGTTTTGTATTTCCAGAGCAAAAGTATACTGGACGTATTCTGGATCATGATCACGCATCAGGATATTCAGATGAAATTCGTCGGGATATTGCTGGTCACCTTCAGTATCATTTTCCCGCTGCTGAAAATAGTCTCTACGCTGGGATATTATTTCAATCATTTCCATGCCAGGGAAAATTCGCTGATCAAGTTCTTTGTCTTGAAATCCGGGAAGTGGTCGATGGCCGATGTGATGGTGGTTGCTATATTCATGGCCTATATCGGATTCAACGGGATCATTACCAGCCAGCTCGGTCATTTGAGTGCGAAAGACCAGGAACTGGTGATCCTGACCACCAACGCCACTGCACTACAGCCCGGGTTCTACCTGTTCCTGACGTACACGCTGCTGGCACTGTTCCTGTCGGGATTCCTGAACAGGAATCCGCAAATAACGAATAACAACATGCCGGATGAAAAGCCGGCATAAGCCGGGGCTGGTATTGCAAATCATAAATTGTGAAACATTTTGTTTGTAGCCTACACGCATTCATGTAGGTTGGGCTATAACCAGCGACTTGGCTATTGTCTTTTGATAGCCTAGTCGAATGGCTATGACCAACGACTTAGCGCATGTCTTATCGCGCTTAGTCGGATGGCCAGTAGTTCTATCAGTAGTTTCATCAGGCGCGTTTTTTGCACCAAAGGTACGCAATTTTCTACATGGCAAGCCTTGTGAAAAGTTGCCAGCGCCGTAACCCAACAAACCTCAATATTCCTGCTAACCGTCGGTGTTGAGGATTAATTTTGTTGGGTAGCTTTGCATAGCCAACTGACTAGGCTGTCAAAAGACGCCAGCCAAGTCATTGGTTAACGCGAAAAGCCGCTAACCCAACCTACATATCTGACTGCATAAGCGGGTGGTTGGCACCTTTCGTTATATCCAGCATCCTTTCCCCTGCGCCTGATGGCAATAGGATGATTCGATCTGCCAGCAGACAATCACATCAGCCAGCGCTTTTTCATCAATAGCCAGGAAAGATAGAACATCAGCGATCCCAGCAGCAGTAAATAGACCCAGTCAAAAGTCATGTTCGCCATGCTGCCGTCTTCCAGCAGTATCGATTGCAGGGGCTCATACAATTGGTAGGAGGGCAGGAAGGGTGCAACCGAGGTCAGTTTTTGTGAAACTTCGGCCATCGCGGATGGAAGCAGATGCGGCAAATAGAAGATGACGCCCAGCGTCCGGGCGCTTGCCTGACTGCGGCACAGAAAACCAAGGAAGATGCCGTAGGCGCTGAAACAAAAACTGCCCGCAACGATGAGCGCGATGTAATCGAAAAGATGTACCGGCGCGAAATTACTCAGCAGATGAAGAAACAGTATCGCGGTGATGATCAGGACCATGCCCAGGATCAATTTTGCGATCAGCCATTGGACCTCGTGTATCGGGGTCTGGAGCAGGGCAAGCAGCAGCTTTTTTTCTTTTTCCTCGGCGACTTGCGCCGGCAGGATGATGAAGCCGACCAGCAGGACGATCATCAGGATCCAGGTCGGCAGGGTGTCCCGTTGGATGCCGCCTTCGTGCAGTGACCTGATGTCGGAGATCCAGCTTGGGCGATCCCCTTCTGCCGCCTTTTGCAAAGCGGAAAAACTCTGCACAATGGCAATGGTATGCAGAGATTCCTTTTTCAATACCAGCAGTGCAAGGCTGCCGGGTTGTTTGTCATTGCCGGTCAATACCCCGTCTATCTTGTGTTCCTTCAATAGATGCAGGCCCTGTTCTTCATTCTGAACCCAGGTAACCCCAATGAATTTTTCGGCTGCTTTGACGCTGCGGGTGATCTCGGGGGGGTAAGCGTAATCCTGTATCAGACCGATTTTGATTTTGCCAGTTTCTGCATTGGGTTTGTCCAGCAGATTCAGGGAAACAAAAACAAACAGCGGAATGAACAGAACAAGCAGGATGGTTTTATTCTTTAAGGCGATGGCCAGATCGTTGAATGCAAGCAGCAGAATATTTCTCATCATCATGCGTACAACTTTTCATGGATCTCGGATTGAAAATATTCCGGCGGGGATCCGTCGAAGATCACACTGCCGTCGTGCAACACCATGATGCGCGTGGCAAGGTTCTTGATCTCTTCGGGCCGGTGGGAAGTGAACAGGATGGTCTTTCCGGCATCATGCATGCTGTTCAGCAGCCGGTAGATCTCCCGGGTCATTTCGAAGTCCAGGCCCGAGGTGGGCTCGTCCAGCAGCAGGACCGGCGGGTCTGCCAACAGCGCCCGCCCGATGTTCACCCGTTGCTTCAAGCCTTTGGATAGCGCCTGTACCTTGCTCTTTCGAAAGGGCAGCAGTTTGAACTCGTCCAATATCTCTTCCACCCGCATCAACGGTGTCCGGGAAAGTTTGGCAAATAACTTGAGGTTGTATTCGACCGAGAAGAAGTCAAACAGATTGGGGTCTTCCGGAATGAAACCCACTTTCCTGACAACCGCCGCCCTGTTGCGCAGATCGATCCCGTCTATCACGACGTCACCGCTGTCCGGCAGGATCCAGTTGGCAAGCATCTTCAGCAACGTGGATTTGCCGGCACCGTTATGGCCGACTATGGCGATCAGTTCACCTTTCGCCACTGCAAAGCTGGTTGGTGAAAGCCCCCGTTTTTTATCATAGAGCTTGGCAAGATTGCGGATGTCGAGCTGCATAAGTTATTGCGCTATCTTTGATGAACATCAAGCGTAACAGAACCAGACTTCGCAGTCTGATGCAAAAGGTGTAATTGCGAATCTGCCGGATAGACCGGCAGGGCAATGCAAAACTCCGTCATCCTGCAAAATCCCATGCATGGCTGGTTAACCAGCCATGCTGGATCACTGTGTGCACTACAGCAAAATGATCAAAAGTATGATGACAAGCAAAAGAGTGGTAGTGGTCATGTTTACCTCCTTGTTATTAGGGGAAGTGCTGATTAAGCCCGTTCGCCCTGAGCCTGTCGAAGGGTGTGCGATTTAACATGTTGATTTGTTGGTTCCTCCATTCATGGTTCGACAAGCTCACCACGAACGGGGGACTTAATCAGCGTTTCCTTAGAAAGACCCGATGAAAGTTTTCTGATATAAATTCAGATTCCTTCGCAGTATCAGCAATTTTTCAGTTTAGCCCATGGTCCTGGTGCGTTACAACAATCTGACTATAACGATAACCAGGATGATGACTATCAAAAGACCGATCATGATTTTCTCCTAAGTATTGTGGCGACCCGATGACAGTCACCTGATATGAATTCAAATCGCTGCGCAGCATCAGCAATGATTCTGTGCTGTTCAGCCCCTGGCCCAGGTCCGCTACACCACTCTGAGTAGAACGATAACGAGAAGGATGACAAGCAATAGTTCAATCATGATTATTTCCTTGGTATTTAGGCGACCTGATGATAGTCCCCCTGGTTAAAATTCAAATTCATCGCGGCATCAGAAGTGCATTTTGCTACTTTCATCCGCTGGGCTCCGTGCGTTAGCGCACAAAGCATCAAATATAATTGCCCGCTCTTGTGCAGGCCTGACTATTACTGCTCCGGCGTATTGGATTCCGGTTGAGTAGTGGATTTCCGTGCCATCAATAACAAAGGCCGTCTTGCGACGGCCTTTGTTTGCTGCATTTGAATCTATGACTTCATACCTTAAGGCTGGGTAACTGTAGTCTGATTAAGAGTGACTGCGGTCTGTGCAAGCAATCTGCCGATGATCGTTGCACTACTGCCCACCGAGATCGCTGTCTGGTCAAGAATGACCCCCTCAAAGTGCGCACCCGCTCCTATGGTTGTCGCACCGGCGATCTGCCAGAAAACGTTCTGGGGTAATGCGCCATTGATCAAGGTCACATTCGTGGCAGCAGCCTGAGCAAACCCCTGAGTAGTACGGATGACGTAGACACCTGCACCATCGAGCGTGACGGCGCCTGAAGCAATTGAAAGCGCAACAGCACAGTTATAGACACCTGGTGTGATGGTCAGTCCGGCTAGCGCTCCGTTTCCGGGACAGGCTGTAATCAGTCCGCCACCTGCTGGTGCCATCCCGGCAGCGGCAGTGTATGCGGCTCCCATATCGAGTGAGGCGGTATTTACCTCAGTCGGAGTGGGGGGCGCATAGTTGAATGCGTACACCTTTTGGCTAACTTGAACGGAGGTGGAATAAGCACTCGCTGCGGGCAGGTTCAACGCAAATCCGGTGATGGCGGTAGATGTGACGCCCGGGCCGGTCGCGATGTTTCCTGTAATCACCGATGCAGCTGCAGTAGTGTCGATTGCAGTGTTTGCCAAAATTGCATAATTTCCAGCCGTACCAAGATTCACACAACTCGCTCCAGTACAGGCTGTTCCACCTGTAGTAACTGTACTTGGCGGAGCGCCGCCTCCACTGCTGCCACCGCATCCAGCCACAATGGCAGCCAGCAGCACTGTCGTGGACCAAATTGCCGGCTTGTAAAAACTGTCGAATTTTTTCATTTGTTGCTCCTTAATGAGTGTTCCAAAAATACTTCGCTGTAAGCGACCGAACCTTTGCTGCAACATGTCCGGATGCGCTACGTCGATATTCGTTGTTGAACCGCGACGGGAGGCTGGTAGTTCCAGCAGCCACATGGGCACTATCCCACTTCGGTCTTTGTTGCTCCGTGCGATAGCGCACATAGAGGAGACTATTTGTTGGAATGGCAAGGGAGGTTGTATTTGCAATGCGAGCGGTGATGGCTCATCCAGTGCAAGAGAAAACATGATCCGTTATTGCGTTATGCGCGTGCAGGCATGGCACAGTCGTGTCTGACAGACGGAAATGATCGATCAAATAGCGTGGATCATGTTCGGGTGAAATTTCAGTACGCTGGCTGAACGTTGGCGTCGTATTGTTGTATCTGGCTGGGTGTCATCGTGATTCGTCGAACAGCATCTCAATGCGCATGCTTAGTGCGGGGCTGTATTGATATTGCCGGTCTCTGGGGAAATGCAGTTGTGGACTGATTTCAAAAAATAACCATTTCTGGTGCATTCTGTAACGATATAACATCAGCACAACAAAATCAGTCATTTGATACTGGGGATTGCTGATTCCTATCGCGCTCGTCTGATAAAGCAATGCGCTACGATCAGTCAGGGTTTGATAGAACGACAGATCCTGGCGCATGTCGAAATTCTGGCTGTCATTGAGCCATGTGACAACACTGGATGCGCGAAACAGGAGCGGGGGACTGATGATTCGTTCAAAGTCCAGTTGACTGGTTTCACCGGCGCCCAGGGTATTGAACCAATACACCGACTCCTCGGCTTTCAGACGCCATTGACTCCCCAATGGAATTGAATAGCTGCCTCTTGAACGGATAAAGGGCTTGGGCGGTATCGGGAATTTTATTCCCACATCGGTACTGAAGTGCCAGACGTCTTGTTCTGCGGTCGCATACCGCGTAGCCACGGCAACACTCCTCGGCACAACGACCTTGTTTTTAATCACAGTCGAACCCGGTGTCGGTGTAGCGCTTATATTGTTCTCGGGGTCTGTTTCGATCAGCAGGTGTAATCGCCCCTCGGTTACCGGTAATCTCAGATTCAACCTTGCTGCCAGATCGATCTTGTGGTCACTCCCGTATCCATTCAGTTTGGAAAGATCCAGCTGAGCCACAGTGCCATTGCTCTCCTGGAAATGGCGGTCACCGCCAAAGAAACGATCGATATAGCTTGCGAAGCTGGTGATCTTTCCGGACATATAATCGCGAGAAGATTCCCAGGAATCAAAACTGTCGGATGTTGCTGTCTTGGGGGCGGTTTCCGGTGTCAGCAAGACAGGTTGAGGCGTCTGTAGAGCTGGTTGCGGCTCCAGTGTATCTGTTTGCGGAACCTGTGAAGCGGCTAGTTCATCACCAAAAAGATCCGTGGGAAATTGAAGCGTAATGCCCAACAGCAGCCCCGGCAGAAGCCAGGGAAACCGGGTGAAATTAAGTTCGAAGGCAGGCATAGCCAAGTTCAATGCTCAGCGCTATTTGTACGATCTGGCCACACGAAACCCGAAGCTGCTGAAACGCAGCGTCGCGTCGGCTTTGTAACGTATCGCCGCGCGCAAGTTTGGCGGCGAGTTGTTCCACGAACCGCCGCGAAGCACGTGCTTCGTGCCATCGCCTTGCCAGGCACTGCCGTCGTTCGGGCCATCGACATAATTGACGTGATAGTTGTCCTCGGTCCATTCCCAGACATTCCCCAGTATGTCATTCAGTTTGTAGGCATTGGCCTTGAAGTGACCCGTGGGTGAGGTATAGGCAAAACCATCCGTGCAGTTATGTACTGACCAGGAAGTTGCGCCTTCTATCTTTTCCTGTGCGGTCTTGTCCGCGCCATTCGCATATTTGCAGGCATCATCCGGGTTATCTCCCCAGTAACGCGCGGTATTGGTATTGCCACGGGCTGCGTATTCCCACTCCGCCTCAGTCGGCAGACGGTATTTTTTGCCGGTTTTATGTGCAAGCCAATTGGCATAGGCAGTGGCATCGTTCCAGTTGATGCAAGAGACAGGGTCATTGTCCTTCTGCGGGAAGCCGGGCTTGCGCCAGTCACCATTGCGTTCTTCATATTTTCCATTTTCAAGTGTCCAGCATTTGTCGCCGGTGATGTATTTGGTCGCTTTCGCGAATGCCGCAAACTGTCCGCGTGTGATTTCGGTCTTGCCGATTGCGAATACCCCGATTTTGATCCGGTGCACAGGGCTTTCGTCATCACCCCGATGTTCCTCGGAATCAGGGGAGCCCATGTCGAATGTCCCCGTATAGATCACCACCATTTGAGGGCAGTCCCGGCAATTTCGGTAGATTGTCCCGGCCTTGGTCGCCGGCGCAGCTTTGGCTGCCAGGGCTGGGATTTCTTTCTTGACAGTTTGGGCATGGGCCGGCATCCACAGCAAACAGAGTGCGGTGATGATGAGTCCGGGTAGGTTGCGCAGCGTGAGCTGTTTCATTTTCATTGGATTACCGGTTAAGCACTTCGCGTCGATCTCTTGCGCGATCTCCGGTCCGTTCAATTCCAATTCAGAATCTGATCAAACCGGGCAACACGCAAGTCGCACTGTTTGTATTTATCTCACTTCCGCCAAAGACATTCAGTACGCTAGCGCACATAATGAAAGACATTTGTTTGCTGCCCATTTTGCCCCGGTGTCGTGTCGCTATGTATTCAGATCCGAGCTACCCTAAACATGGCGTGATAAATATTATCGAATGAAATTTATGGTACGAGGAATATAAATAAACGTTTGACGTAGGTCGGGTTAGGCCATTGGCCGTAACCCGACGGTGCAAGCTGTCGGGTTACGCTACGCTAACCCGACCTACGTATGAGGCAAAATACACGTCGCTATGTTTAATATTCCCTGATCCAGATCAGCTTGGTGTTGGCTCCATTGCGTTCGATCAACGACCGCACCTCAAGCTCGGCCCGGCTCATGGTTACTTTTCCGTTAACCAGAAAATAATTGGTCGAGACCGACACGCTTGCGACGATCAACTGATTTTCATGCAAGAGCAACATGAAATCGCCGGGATTGCGAAAGGTTGCGGTATTGCGGCTGGCAACCACTGCAGCTGCGTCAGATATGGAAAGCGTACTGATGGCAGACAACACTTCGGCTGGCGCGGTGTTCACATTGACCGGTGTGGCACGTGGCAGAAAGATCACAATGTCTCTTATCTTGTTCAACATCTCCGGCCTAAAGCCGGGCACCGCGAGCAGATCGTCCACCTGGGTAAGATTCATCGGCAACGGACCGGACGGGACTACGGCATTTGCATCGTTCCCCGGGGGTTTTTGCTGCGCATCCGCCATCAGGTTTGCAGTTGCCTGTGCCAGTGCCGGATCAATACTTGCATTATTGAGCAACTTTGCAAAAGCGCTCACCTCGACGGGATTGATCATCCCGTTGGTGCACAGGTTGGTCAGGTTGTAGCGAGCCTGGGCATCAGTGATGCCGCCGGACAGGGTCGCGTTGGCGGCATCGGCATCGGCGTGACCGTTCTCGACATACTGGTCGAGCCGGGTTTCGGCGAGCGGTGTCGCCCAGGGTTCGTCCAGGGTGTCGACACTCGAATATTTTGCATCCTCGCGCAGGATCAGGCTGGCCCAATCGAGGGCGCCGCGCAGGATCCATTGTTTTTGCAGTTGCAGGCGCTGATTCTCGATCGAACGTACCTGCACCTGCTGCTGCCAGAACAGACTGGCCACAATGGTGATCGCCAGTGTCGTCAACAACAGCGCGATAATTACCGCGACACCGCGTTGCCGGTAGCGCGAAGCCGGGCGCCTTTTCATATCGCGCCCAGCAGGAATGTCTTCAACATCCCGGTATCACGTCCGTGCAATTGTATGGTGACTTCCAGTCCGGCCGGGACCGGCTGGACGGAAGTCGAGCCGACGACCGGCGTCAGCACGCCGAAATCGGTGCGCCAATTGCTGTCACCGACGACCCATAGGCGTATTCCCATTGCAGTCACGTCGGATTGCAGCACCACGCCCTGATTGGTGTTGGTATCGCTCACTGCTGTCAGCCACAGGGAATCCAGCTCCCTCAAATCGCGCGTCGCCACCGACTCGCGGCGAGTCAGTACACCGTCGTTGACACGATAGGAAATGACTTTCAACCGGGTCGGCTGATTGTCGGCATACACTGTGCGTATCAGGGTGAACCCCTGTTTCCCTACTGAAAGCGGTATCCTGTTCGGGAGCACCGCCGCATCAGCCAGGTGCGCGCAGTCATTCTGCAACTGCGCGAATGCGAGCTGCATTCCGCGCGTCTGTTCAAGATCACTGGTTAGGGCGATACGCGCCCGCACGATGCTGTCGAGTCCGCGCCAGCCGAGCACCGCGACGAGTCCGAGTATGCTGATGGCGACCAGCAGTTCGACCAGGGTAAATCCCCTTGCGGTTTGCGCGCGTGTGTTGTTGTTCGAGCTAGGGTGCATTCGGCACCACCTGATTCAGTTTGATGATGCGCCGTCCGGTATCCCGGGCATCGAAGACACTGACTTCGACACGGCGGAAAAAAGGATTCGGTGTGGCTAATACGTTTTCCTGACATAGCAGATGCAATTCCCCTTGCGGACAATCGAATCTGCTTTCGCCCAATGGCGGCCATTCATGTGCGAGACGTATCTGTGACAGCTTGTTTTCGGCCGACCAGGTAGCCATCATCGAGGCGCGCAAGTCCGAGCTGTTTTGCGTCAAGCTGCCGATGGCGCGCAGACTGGCACCCAATGCGGTACCGACAATGACCAGCGCCACCAGTACTTCGAGCAAAGTAAAGCCAGAGTTGAAACGACGGGGTATGCGTAAGGTTGGACGGGGCATCAGAAGAGTTTTATTCCACCGTGAAATGGCCGATCCCGTCGGCGCGGATAGCTACCCGGGAATCCCCGACTGCAAGCGTCAGTGAAAAAGGTATACCGACCGGTTCACGGCCGAAGATGATACGCAACGGGGGCGTTTGATCCGCCACGGGCGGGCTGATCGTGAATATCACCGGCTTATGCTTGAATTCACGTTCGCGCAACAAGTCGTCTTGCTCAAGCGGGCTCCAATGATTGTCTTGATATAACAGGAAGCGGTAACGGTCTGCCTCGGCTTCGAATGCGATCGGGTGATTGCGCACGATCGCTTCGTCGCGTGCGGACTGCAACAATAGTGCGATTCGTTGCGCATCGTTTTGCAATACCTGGCGATCGCCGGGTATCGCATTCAATGAAACTGCGCCGAGTGTAATGCCGACGATCACCAGCACGACCAGCAACTCGAGCAATGTGAACCCTTGTGACAGTCGCCGAAATTTCGCACTCAGATGAGCGCGATGCAATCTGGATAAATTAAATGTAATTAAAGTTCCCACGAGCCGATATCGGCATCGTTGCCGGCACCGCCCGGTTGACCATCCGCGCCCAATGAGAACACGTCGATCTCACCGTGGATGCCGGGAGACAGGTACAGGTATGGATTGCCCCACGGGTCCTTGGGCAGTTTTTCAATATAACCGCCGGTCTTCCAGCCGTCTGCGGCCGGACCTGTGGTTGGTTTGACAACCAGTGCGGATAAGCCCTGCTCGGTGGTCGGATAACGCTGATTGTCGAGTTTGTACAGCTTGAGCGCCTGCATCACAGTGGCGATGTCCTGCTTGGCTGCGATGATGCGCGCGTCGTCGGTGCGTCCCATTAATTTTGGAACGATCAGTGCCGCCAGGATACCCATGATCACCACCACCACCATGATTTCGATCAGGGTGAATCCGCGTGACAAGACGGGGCCGCGGGATGAAATTGTCAGTTCGTTGTGCATGTGTCAATAAATTCAGGAGTGGATAAGGAGCGGCCATTATAAATCCGAAGCGGGAACTCCTGTGCTGTCTTCGGCAGCAAGGTATTCAAGCCGGATACCTGGTGGCATCATCCACCGCTGTGATCGGATCGCACACTAATCTTTGTAAAATCTGCCGGGGATACTATAATGCGCGGTCTCGGCAGTATCCGCCAAGCAGTCGGATCATGTCTTGTGTCATAACAAGTGCGGCATCGCCGCATTTTGTATTTTTTAAGAAACGAAAATATGCCAGTAATTACTTTGCCAGATGGTTCGCAGCGCAATTTCGAGCAACCGGTGAGCGTTGCCGATGTGGCGCTCAGCATCGGCGCCGGATTGGCGCGTGCCGCGCTGGCGGGTAAGGTCGACGGCAAGCTGGTGGATACCTCGTGTCTGATCGCGCAGGATGCCGCGCTGGCCATCGTCACCGACAAGGATGCGGATGGACTGGAGGTCATCCGCCATTCCACCGCGCATTTGCTGGCCCACGCAGTCAAGGAATTGTTCCCGGATGCGCAGGTGACTATCGGCCCGGTGATCGAGAACGGTTTCTTCTACGACTTCTCCTACCAGCGCCCGTTTACCCCGGAAGATCTGGCTGCAATCGAAAAACGCATGGCAGAACTGGCGAAGCGCGATATCCCGGTGACACGCAAGGTGTTGCCGCGCGACGCAGCTGTCGACTATTTCAAGGGCATCAACGAACATTACAAAGCAGAGATAATTGCCTCCATTCCGGCGGGGGAAGATGTGTCGCTTTATACCGAGGGCGACTTCACCGATCTGTGTCGCGGTCCGCACGTGCCGTCGACCGGCAAGCTGAAAGTCTTCAAGCTGATGAAGCTGGCCGGCGCATACTGGCGCGGCGACTCCAAGAACGAGATGCTGCAGCGTATCTACGGCACGGCCTGGGCGAAGAAGGAAGAACTGGAAGCCTACTTGCACCAGATCGAGGAAGCCGAGAAGCGCGACCATCGCAAGCTGGGCAAGCAACTGGAATTGTTCCACATGCAGGATTCTTCTCCCGGTATGGTGTTCTGGCATCCCAAAGGCTGGACGCTGTGGCAGGAAGTCGAGCAATACATGCGGCGCAAGTTCATCGAGCACGATTACCAGGAAGTGCGCACCCCGGCCATCATGGACAGGTCGCTGTGGGAAAAATCCGGTCATTGGGAAAACTATCACGACAACATGTTCACCACGGCTTCGGAAAACCGCGACTATGCGGTCAAGCCGATGAATTGTCCCGGCCATGTGCAGATCTTCAATCACGGACTGCACAGCTATCGCGATCTGCCGTTGCGGCTGGCGGAGTTCGGTTCCTGCCATCGCAACGAGACCTCGGGTTCGCTGCACGGCCTGATGCGGGTGCGCGGCTTTACCCAGGACGATGCGCACATCTTCTGCACCGAAGCACAGGTGCAGTCCGAAGTGTCGAAGTTCATCGTGATGTTGAACGAGGTGTATCGTGATTTCGGCTTCACCGAGGTGCTGGTCAAGCTGTCTACCCGACCTGAAAAAAGGGTCGGTTCGGATGAAACCTGGGACAAGGCCGAGGCGGGTCTGGCATCCGCCCTGAAGCAGAACGACCTGGCTTATGATGTTCTGCCGGGCGAGGGTGCGTTCTACGGTCCCAAGGTCGAATTCACCTTGAAAGACAGTCTGGGCCGGATGTGGCAGTGCGGCACGATACAGCTGGATTTCAACCTGCCGGTACGCCTGGGCGCCGAGTTCGTGGATGAAGACAACAGCCGCAAACCCCCGGTGATGCTGCATCGCGCCATCCTCGGGTCGATGGAGCGCTTCATCGGCATCCTCATCGAGCATCATGCCGGGGCCTTCCCGCTGTGGCTGTCGCCCATCCAGTTGGTGCTGATGAATATCTCGCAGGCGCAGGAAGCTTATGTGACCCAAATTGCGCATAAATTGCGTGCTGCCGGGCTGCGGATACAACTGGATTTGCGCAATGAGAAGATTACCTATAAAATACGCGAACATAGCTTGCAGAAATTACCTTACCAGCTGATCATCGGCGATAAGGAAGTGGCAGGAAATTTGGTGGCCGTGCGTACCCGCAGTGGTGAAGATCTCGGACAGATGACGCTTGAAGCGTTGCTTCAGCGTCTGCAAACCGAATCAGGACCGGGTAACACGGCTTAAGTATTGTCTAAGTGGAGATATTGCAATAGCACAAGATAAATCGCAGCGCATGAATGAGATGATCACAGCACCCCAGGTGCGACTCATTGGTGTCGAAAAAGAGCCCCTCGGGATCGTAACCATCGCAGAAGCATTGCGTATGGCGGATGAAGCGGAATTGGACCTGGTGGAGATTTCGCCGTTAGCGGAACCGCCCGTATGCCGCATCATGGACATCGGCAAATTCAAATATGCCGAAAGCAAGAAGCAGCATGAAGCCAAGCTCAAGCAGAAGCAGGTTCAGATAAAGGAAATCAAGTTTCGTCCGAATACCGACGAGGGGGATTACAATATCAAGCTGCGCAACTTGATCAAATTTCTGGGCGAAGGCGATAAAACCAAAGTCACGCTGCGTTTCCGCGGTCGTGAAATGGCACACCAGGAAATCGGCATGCGCCTGATCGAGCGCGTAAGAGCTGACTTGGAGGACTACGGTGTAGTCGAACAGTTTCCAATGATGCAAGGCCGGCAGATGGTGATGGTATTGTCGCCCAAGTTGGGAAAAAGCCAGGTGAAAAGCAAAGACCAATAAGCTTGGGTGAAATATTTGTAGTGGTTAGCGCGGCATAATGGGACGGCCGTGTTGATGAAGCAACCAGTCCCGATAAAAAGTGGCGTGTGGGTAATCAAGCTTTTCCATTGGAAAACACCTTCCGCCATAACTTAAATGGAGTAGTCATGCCTAAGATGAAAACCAAAAGCGGAGCAAAAAAGCGCTTCGTTGTTCGCCCTGGCGGCAGCATCAAGCGCGCAAGTGCGTTCAAACGTCATATCCTGACCAAGAAGACCACCAAGTGCAAGCGCCAATTGCGCGGTATCACCGAAGTCCACGCAACCAACAAAGCATCGGTTCGCGCCATGATGCCTTACGCATAAGGAGCAGACCATGCCAAGAGTAAAACGTGGAGTAACAGCACGCGCAAGTCACAAGAAGATTCTGGACCTGGCCAAGGGTTATCGCGGCCGCAGGAAAAACGTCTACCGTATCGCCAAACAGGCGGTAATGAAGGCGGGGCAATATTCTTATCGTGATCGTCGCCAGAAGAAGCGCCAGTTCCGCACCTTGTGGATTGCGCGTATCAATGCGGCAGTGCGCGAGCAGGGCATGACTTACAGCGTGTTCATGAACGGGTTGAAGAAAGCCTCGATCCAGGTCGACCGCAAGGTTCTGTCTGATATTGCGGTATTCGATAAGCCGGCATTTGCGCAGTTTGTCGCGCAAGCCAAAGCCGGCCTCGGCGTTTAAGCACTCGCGCTGAAATAAAAAGGAGGCGGCAAGCCTCCTTTTTTGTTTCCGTAGTTCCTATTATTGTTATTGGTGACCGATTATTCTGGTATTAGGGATGGAAGAACTACAACAAATTCTCGACCAGGCTCTGCAGCAGTTTGCGCAGATCAGCGACGAGGCTGAGCTGGAGCAGGTCAAGGCGCGCTATCTGGGTAAAGAAGGCAGTCTGACGGTTTTGCTTAAAGGCTTGGGCAAACTGTCTGCGGAAGAGCGCCCCGCTGCAGGAGCACGCATCAACCAGGTCAAACAGGGTATAGAAGCTGCCTTGCAGCAGCGTCGTGATGCATTACAGCAAAACAAGCTGGCGCAAAAGCTGGCGGCGGAATCCCTGGATGTCACGTTGCCGGGGCGCGGTACAGGTACCGGAGGCTTGCATCCGGTGACACGCACGCTGGAGCGCATCGATCAGCTGTTCCACTCGCTGGGTTTCGCGACCGCATCCGGTCCCGAGATCGAACGCGATTTTTACAACTTCACCGCGCTGAACATTCCGGAAAATCATCCGGCGCGCGCCATGCACGATACCTTTTACATCGACCCGCAGCACGTTTTGCGCACCCATACATCACCGGTGCAGGTGCGCTACATGGAAGATCATCAGCCGCCGTTGAAGATCATTTCCCCGGGCCGGGTATACCGGGTCGACTCCGACGCCACGCATTCCCCGATGTTCCACCAGGTGGAAGGCCTGTGGGTCGATGAGGACATCAGTTTTGCCAATCTCAAGGGCGTGGTCCAGGATTTCCTGCAGCGCTTCTTCGAGCAGGATGATTTACAGGTGCGTTTCCGGCCCTCTTTCTTTCCGTTCACCGAACCGTCTGCAGAGATGGATATGAGCTGGAAAGGCGGTTGGCTGGAAATAGGCGGTTGCGGCATGGTGCATCCCAATGTGCTGAAGCACGTCAACATCGACAGCGAAAAATATCTGGGCTTCGCGTTTGGCCTGGGCGTTGAGCGCCTGGCGATGTTGCGCTACGGTGTTAACGATCTGCGGCTGTTTTACGACAGCGATCTGCGCTTCCTCAAGCAATTCAACTGATATGGACACCTCAATAAATCTACTGCGCAGTCCGATTGCAGCGTCGCGTGCTCGTTCAATCCTCGTCTACCTATCAGGTATGTCTCGTCATTCACTGTGCGGCTTCTCGCACTCGGGCTTGCTCGTAACGATTTCTAGAGGTGTCCGGTGAAATTTTCCGAGAATTGGTTAAGGACACTGGTCAACCCGAACATTTCCAGCGAAGCCCTGGGCCATGTGCTGACCATGGCGGGACTGGAAGTCGAGACACTTGATTCTGTCGCTCCCTCATTCAATGATGTGGTGGTGGCTGAAGTGCTGGAAGTGGTCAAACATCCCAACGCGGATCGCCTGAATGTTTGTCAGGTGAATGTCGGCGAAGCACTGCCGCTCAATATCGTGTGCGGCGCGGCGAATGTCGCGGTCGGCGTGAAAGTGCCCTGTGCGCGCATTGGCGCGGTGCTGCCGGGGGACTTTAATATCAAGCAAGCCAAGGTGCGCAGCGTCGAATCGTTCGGCATGCTGTGCTCGGGAAAAGAGCTGGGACTGGCGACAGAAAGCGATGGCCTGTGGTTGCTTCCGGACGATGCGCCGGTGGGAAAATCGCTGCGCGAGTATCTGGAACTGGATGACAAGCTTTTTACGCTGAAGCTTACGCCCAACCGCAGCGATTGTTCCGGCATGGTCGGCATCGCGCGTGAAGTCGCGGCGCTGACGGGCAGCGAGATCAAAGCATTGGATATCCGGACACAACCGGTCACTCTGTCCGAAGAATTGCCGGTCAGCGTGTCGGATGCATCCGGCTGTCCGTTATATTGCGGGCGTCTGGTGCGCGGCGTAAACGCAGCTGCCGCCACGCCGGACTGGATGTTGCGCCGTCTGGAACGCAGCGGCCTGCGCGGCATCAGTGTGGTGGTGGACATCACCAACTATGTGATGCTGGAGATGGGGCAGCCCATGCATGCCTTCGATGTGGCCAAATTGTCAGGCGGAATAACAGTTCGCAGGGCACGCAAGGGCGAGTCGCTGGTTTTGCTCAACGAACAGAACGCCAAGCTTGATGAAGAAGTGCTGGTCATCGCCGACGCTGCAAGGGTCCTGGCGCTGGCTGGAATCATGGGCGGGCAGGGTAGCGGCGTGGAAACTACCACCCGGGACGTATTCCTGGAGAGCGCATTTTTTCACCCCGATGCGATCGCCGGCAGGGCACGCCGCTTTGGACTGGCAACCGATTCCTCATTCCGCTTCGAACGCGGAGTGGACTTTGCTTCAACCCGTCAGGCATTGGAACGCGTCACACAATTGCTGCTGGAGATCTGCGGCGGTAGCGCCGGCGCAATCAGCGAGGTGTGCGCCCAGTTGCCGGTGCGTTCCCCGATAGCGTTGCGCCGGTCGCGCGTTGCACGGGTGCTTGGTATCGAACTGGATAACGGGCAGATTGCAACATTGTTCCAGCGCCTGCATTTTGAGTTCACCGCGAACGGCGACGATTACCGTGTGACACCGCCGAGTTTCCGCTTTGATCTGTCTATCGAGGCTGATCTCATCGAAGAACTGGCAAGGCTGCACGGCTATGACAATATCCCCGCACTGGCCCCGCATGCTGCCTTGACCATGCTGCCATACAGCGAATTGCAACGCCCGCTGGCAGCTATCCAGAAGTTGCTGGTTGCGCGCGATTATCAGGAGATCGTCAGCTATTCGTTTCTGGAAGCACAGGTCGAGCGAGAATTGTGCGGGAACGAGCATCCGGTTGCGCTGCAAAACCCGATCGCCAGCAATCTGGCGGTGATGCGCAGCAGTCTGATCGGCGGTTTGGTCGGCGCGTTGCGTTTCAACCTGAACCGCAAGCAATCCCGCGTACGGATTTTCGAGGTTGGCGCATGTTTTGCCAAGGTTGACCATGAATATACGCAGAGCCAGCGATTGTCCGGTTTGGCATACGGAGAAAATAAACCCGAACAATGGGGAGATGCTGCCAGGCAGGTCGATTTCTATGACGCCAAGGCAGATGTCGAAGCATTGTTCGCACCCCGTGCATTGCGTTTTGTTGCAGCAACCCACCCGGCCCTGCATCCGGGGCGCTCTGCACAGATATACAGTGGCGAGCAGGTGGTAGGCTGGATAGGCGAGTTACATCCGCACTGGCAACAACAATACGACATGACGCATGCCTGTGTCTGGTTCGAGGTTGAACTCGGGGCTTTGATGCAGGCACAGGTTCCGCTGATGAGCGAGATCGCCAAGTTTTTACCTGTGCGCCGCGATCTGGCGGTGGTGGTCGATGAAGGAGTTGCTGTCCAGACCTTGCTGGATGTCATGCAGCATATTTCGGCACCCTTTGTGCATGATATTGCGCTATTTGATGTGTATCGTGGAAAAGGCGTGGAGCAAGGTAAAAAAAGCCTTGCATTCCGTGTGTTATTGCAAGATACTCAAAAGACACTCACGGATGTGGAAATTGAACCCAGTATCACGAAATTGGTGGCTGTTCTGCAAAAGCACGGCGCACAGTTACGTATCTGATTTAAATTATAGGTGATTGGAATTAAGGGATTAAAATGACAACGACATTGACCAAAGCCGAGTTGGCTGATTTACTGTTTGCAAAAGTTGGCCTTAATAAACGTGAAGCAAAAGATATGGTGGAAGCGTTCTTTGAGGAGATTCGTTCGCAACTTGAGCAAGGCAATAGCGTTAAATTATCCGGCTTTGGCAATTTTCAACTGCGCGACAAACCGCAGCGTCCCGGACGCAATCCCAAGACCGGCGAAGAGATCCCCATCACGGCGCGACGTGTAGTTACTTTCCATCCCAGCCAGAAACTGAAAACCATGGTGGAAAAGTCCTATCATGGAAAACCACAAGCCTAACTCCGAACTTCCGCCGATTCCGGCCAAGCGCTACTTCACCATCGGTGAAGTCAGCGAGTTGTGCGGGGTCAAGGCGCACGTGCTGCGCTATTGGGAACAGGAATTCACCCAGCTTAAACCCGTCAAGCGCAGCGGCAACCGGCGTTATTATCAGCATCATGAAGTGATGCTGATACGGCGAATCCGTGATTTGTTGTACGGGCAGGGTTTCACGATCAGCGGAGCACGTAATCTTCTGGACAACCCGAGCCATGCGGATAATGGTGCTGCGACGCTTCCACCCTCTTTCAACGTCGCCGCACTGCGTCACGAACTCAAAGAGATCATCTCCCTGCTCAGCGTTTGAAGCACCGCCTTTAATCTGTATCCGCTATCTGGTAAGTTTTCTGGCAGGTACTGCTGCTATTCTGACTTTTGCACTTGACCGACAAACAGTATCTGGCTGAATGTCCGGTTCAATTCCTTGCTGTAGAAGCCGCTCATAATCACGCCTTTGCTATAGTCGATACGGGCACCCGGTTTGATATCGAGTTTGGTGCCGGCCAACCAGATCGACTGTTGTTGATCATTGAGCACTTCAAGATATGTATAGGCAGTAGCCTGGAGTACGGATATTACGGTGCCATGGTTGGGTAGTTGAACCTGGATCAGTTTGCGTGCTGCGATCTTGTCATTGAATGCCTGCAGATCGGATTGCTTGCCCCAATATCCGAAGTCGGCAGTATCGTTGAACGTTGCATATTCGACGCTGGATAAATATTTGTCGCGATTGGAACCGCCGATCACGTATATCCAGTCCTTGTATGTCACGACGCTGAACATCCCGCGCGCCACGCTGAGCGGGGTAGTCATCTGCCATGCGGATAACTGCCCATCGCTATTCACCCTGGTTTTTTCCACACTGTCCAGGAATTCCAGACCGGTCAGCCCGCCCAATGCGTAGATGTAATCGCCATGCTTGGCTGAAGACAAACCATAACGGCCTACTTGCAGCGGCGCGGTCATTTTCCAGTCCCGCTTGCTCTCATCTCCCAGTGGTGACCACTCGACGTCGGTAATGCCGACCCCTCTTTCCTGATCATGCCCGCCAATCACGTAAGCGGACGATCCCCATTGTTTAACGCTATTCACATAACGGGGCATCAGCATGGTTTTGTCTTCAAGACGCCACTCTCCCAGGCTGCCATCCGGCAGGAAATCAGCGCGCTCGACGGTATCCAGAAGAACGCCGCCAAACCCGCCAAATGAATAAATGGTGGTATCCGTTGCTATGATCTTGCTGCAGCGGCGCGGTACAACCATCGAATTTTTCTCTGTCTCCCACGGACCCAGCGTGCCATCGGGCAGGATATGTGCGCGCTCGGCGGTACGCAGCAGATGATGGCCATTCGGGCCATTTCCGCCGCCGACCACATAGATCGAACCGTCATGTATCACCGCATCGATAAAGCCGCGAGATTCATTCAGATTCGGGCCCGCGTGCCACGGACTCAAAGACCCGTCCTTGTTGATCTTTGCGTATTCGGTCGTATTGAGAAAATCCCTGCCATCAACGCCGCCAATCAGGAAGAGCGTGTCGTCGATTGCCACGAGCGCAGCCCCCGCGCGAGGTATAGCGATCGGAGATGCTTCTTTCCAATCGGGAACCCAGACTTTGTTTTGGGCGGTAGCACATGCAGACAAAGCGCAGGTCAGGGCGAAAATGGCTAATTTGTTCATGAAGATACTTTCAAAATATTGCGGATTTAAAGTGCGGCTTGCGGATTATATGAAATCCATGAAGATGGTGATGTTGCAAAGGCGTAATGATACACATCATGGGGCGCTTGGTCAGCCTCGTATTTTTGTGTTCGTCCTTATATCCATGGAATTTTACTGGTGACCGACCATGACAGAGTCCGTACTTCACGTTGTCATACTAACGGTTGCGAAGCATTGTTTGCACTATTTTCAATATAACTAATGTGCAGCATCGAGTTCTCGGTGCGACCTTCAGGCATTAAATCCATCGGTCTAAATTATTTTTAAGTTGCATCCCGAACTATCTAGTACTAAACTAGTCCTAGTTACGTGAGGTGGACAATGCTGCGTTTAAGCAAATTTGCGGATTATGGTACTCAGGTCATGGTCTATATGGCCAAGGATGGGGCTATCCATAGCGCAACCGAGGTGTCGGCAGAGTTGGGTATCGCGGTCCCCACGGTGAGCAAGATTCTCAAGATGCTGGTACGGGAGGATCTGGTGGAGTCTGTGATGGGTGCCAAAGGAGGCTACAGGCTGTCGCGCGATCCGGCAGAGATCAACATCGCAGATATCATCAATGCGATGGATGGTCCGATTTCCATCACCGAATGCAGCGGTACGACGGTTTGCGAACGCGAGTCGACCTGTTCTACCCGCAGCAACTGGCAGGGGATCAATCACATCATTCAGAGCGCGCTTGAGAAAGTGAATCTGACTGAAATGATCGCACCCAAACCTCAGGTAGTCGATTTGAGCGCGCTGCGCTCGCGCGGCATGCTGGTATGAATTTAATTTGGAGATGAACATGGCAATCACGATGACAGAATCTGCAGCAACACACATACGCAGCCAGATAGAGAAAGGCGGCCAGGGTTTGGGGTTGCGTATCGGGGTGAAGAAATCCGGATGCAGCGGCTTTGCCTACACCCTGGATATCGCGAAAGAAATGAGTGATGACGACACGGTATTCGAAGGTTTCGGCGCGAAGGTGCTGGTGGATGCGGAGAGTCTGCCGTTCCTCGACGGCACCGAGCTCTCGTATGTAAAGGAGGGACTGGGACATGTATTCAAGCTCAACAATCCCAACGTCAAGAACCAATGCGGCTGCGGCGAAAGCTTTGCGGTATAGGGGGCGATTATGAGCACAGCATTGCACAATCTGGTCAATCAGCCATACAAGCACGGGTTTGTGACTGACATTGAAACCGAGTCGGTACCCAAAGGCTTGAATGAAGATGTCATCCGCATGATTTCGGCCAAGAAGAACGAGCCCGAATGGCTGCTTGAATTCCGCCTCGAGGCTTACCGGCACTGGCTGACAATGGAGGAGCCAGCTTGGGCGAATGTCAGATATCCGAAGATCGATTTTCAGGACATCATCTATTTTACCCAGCCCAAGCCGAAGAAAAAGCTTGCGAGCATGGACGAAGTCGATCCCGAATTGCGGCGCACCTTCGAGAAGCTCGGCGTGCCACTGCACGAGCAAAAACTGATGTCCGGTGTGGCAGTCGACGTGATCTTCGACAGCGTATCGGTGACCACCACATACAAGGCCAAACTGGCCGAAGTCGGCATCATCTTCTGCTCGTTCTCGGAAGCGGTGCACGATCATCCTGAACTGGTGAAGCAATATCTGGGGAGCGTGGTGCCGAGCGGGGACAACTTTTATGCCGCGCTGAATTCGGCGGTGTTCACCGACGGGTCGTTCTGCTTCATCCCGAAAGGCACGAAATGCCCTATGGATCTGTCGACTTATTTCAGGATCAACACCGAAGGTTCGGGGCAGTTCGAGCGCACGCTGATCATAGCCGAAGAAGGTGCATCGGTATGTTATCTGGAAGGCTGCACCGCGCCGCAGTTCGACACCAACCAGTTGCATGCGGCAGTCGTAGAGCTGGTCGCGCTGGACAATGCCGACATCAAATATTCGACCGTGCAGAACTGGTATGCGGGTGACGAGAACGGCAAGGGCGGTATTTTCAATTTTGTCACCAAGCGCGGTTTGTGCAAGGGTGTCAATTCGAAGATCTCCTGGACGCAGGTAGAGACCGGTTCCGCGATCACCTGGAAGTATCCGAGCTGTGTGCTGCTGGGCGACAACTCCACCGGCGAATTCTATTCGGTCGCGCTGACCAATCATCTGCAGCAGGCCGATACCGGCACCAAGATGATTCATTTGGGCAAGAACACCCGCAGCAAGATCATTTCGAAGGGTATCTCGGCAGGGCGTTCGAGCAACAGCTACCGGGGGTTGGTGAAAGTTGTCAGCCGTGCGACGGGTGCCCGGAATTATTCGCAATGCGACTCGATGCTGATCGGTGATCGCTGCGAGGCGAGTACGTTCCCGACCATCGACGTGCAGAACACCAGCGCGCAGATCGAACACGAGGCATCGACCTCCAAGATCGGCGAAGACCAGATGTTCTTTTTTGCGCAACGCGGTATCGGTTCGGAAGAGGCGATCTCGATGATCATCAACGGCTTTTGCAAGGACGTATTCGTGCATCTGCCGATGGAATTTGCGGTCGAGGCAACCAAGTTGCTCGGCCTTAAACTTGAAGGGAGTGTAGGGTGATCAACAACGGAAGCAAGGTGTTGCTGGAAGTCAAAAACCTCAAGGCGGAAGTCGCCGGGGTTGAGATATTGAAAGGTGTCGATCTGACCGTTCGTGCCGGGGAAGTGCATGCGATCATGGGCATCAACGGCTCGGGCAAGAGCACTTTCTCCAAGGTGCTGGCAGGTCATCCGGACTATACGGTCACCGGTGGCAGCGCGATGTTCGAAGGCAGGGAGCTATTCACGCTCGAACCGGAAGAACGGGCCAGGGCGGGGCTGTTTCTGGCATTCCAGTATCCGGTCGAAATTCACGGTGTTTCGAATAGCGCCCTGTTGCGCCTTGCCTACAATACGTTGCAGACAGAGCGCGGACTGGAAGAACTCGATCCGCTCGAGTTCGAAGACCTGATCCAGGAGAAGATCAAGGTGGTCGAGATGGATCCCAGCTTTCTCGGTCGCAGCGTGAACGAGGGATTTTCCGGTGGCGAAAAGAAGCGCAACGAGATCCTGCAAATGGC
>JBBQNH010000028.1:0-25957 GCA_038329705.1 Burkholderiales bacterium
ACCAGATACAGTAATTGGCCTGGTCCAGTGCACCGTTCAGATCGGTTCCCGCATCGGTCAGCGCAAATCTGAGGCGACGACGCAATGCATGACCTTCCCCGAGACGATAGGCGTCGATGCCATCCAGACTGACAGCCGACAGCGGAATCAGGTGCTCGAAATCCAGCTTGACCGGCACTTTGAACAGGATACCGCCATGGTGTCGCTCACGTCCGGCCGGGGTTTGCAGCGCCCAGGCCGCATAGCGGGTGGCAAGCTGCAATTCTTCGGCATGCACCACTTCATCCATGAGCCAATGGGACACCTCCCTGGCGAAAGCAAGCTCGGTGAAGGGTGTGCCGATGTATTCTGCCAACTGCGTTTCGAGCGCCGGCCCGTCTATCGTTGCAGCCTCGTCCGGTTTGACTTTGGACATCGCCCGACGCTGCACGAACAGTCGTTTGCAACTATAGAGCGGCGCCAACTCGAGATGCCGTGCGGCAAGGGCCTGTACCTGTGCTTCGATACCGAACAGGCTCGCCAGAAAATCGTCAAGATGGGGGGCTAACGCGATCAGCAATTCTGCTTCAACTTTTCCGGAAAACTTGGTAACGGTATTGCGCGCAGTTTCGAGTTGGCGGCGCAATTCCGGATCGCTTTCGCCGAGAAAGTCGAGAAATTTTGCATCGATACTTAAAATGCCATCCCGGTCATAAAGATCGCAAAAGGAAAGTCCATAGCCCAGATTCAGCTTACGGTTATGAGTAGCGTCTTGTTGTTTGATTGTCATGATCCCCAGTTTCTCAAATTAGCGGATAATCACCCGCCCCTAATTCAGGCTCGCTGCAAATTTTCTCACGAAGATGCTTTACGGATAAATCAATCCAGCCACGGGCCAGCCGATATCGGCGACCCTTAGTCGTGGCATGAAATATTCAGTCTGCTTTGGCTCCACTCCCTACGAATGGAAGCTGGATGTATTGCCACCGCCCTTCTTCGATTTATACATCGCCATATCAGCATTCTGTATCAATTCGTCTGCGTCATTGCCATCCTGGGGGTAGATACTCACGCCGATACTGGCATGGGCATGCAATTCAAGGCCATCGATATGCATGGTTCCCTGAAAGCGCTCCTGTAATTTGCGAACCACGGCCATGACCTGCTCGGGATCATTGATCGTGTCCAGCAAAACGACAAATTCGTCACCACCCAGACGAGCAACTGTATCCGCTTCGCGCACTGTTTCTTTCAACAGCCTGGCACAATTAACCAGAACGCTGTCTCCAACCGCGTGGCCGAAAGTGTCATTGATCTCCTTGAACCGGTCCAAATCAAAAAACAGCACCGCGAGATGTTTGCCGCTGCGTTGCGAACTTACGATGGCATGCTCCAGCCGGTCGAAAAACATCCTGCGGTTGGGCAGTCCGGTCAGCGTATCGTGCCGGGACAGATGGTCAAGTGCTTCCCGATTCTCGTTCAATTCGGATAAGTGAGCGACAATCTGCGTCTGCATATCGTGGAAACTGCGTGATAGCACACCAAGCTCATCCTTGCGGGCAAGCGGTAACGTACTGATGACCTGCTCTTTAGAGAAACCCTGGATCGCGCTGACCATCGCATTCAATGGGCCGGTAACGATGCGCGAAACCAGTGCTGAAAGAATCAGAGCGAGACCGCTGAAAACCAGAATGATCTGGAAAGTCTCCCAACCAAGTCTGGTGGTCACTCTTGTGATATCAGACAAAGGCTGGGACAAGCCGAGGATCACATAACGTTTGTCTATGGTGTCACCGAAAGCGAGACGGACGAACGCCGCAACACTGCCACCCTGATGTTGCGATCCCGCATCGACGTTTGCCACGACATTCATGGCCTTGCCATGGATCAACGACAACACCGGTTTGAACGTATCCTGGATCAGGATGCGCTTGCCGCGATCAAAGCCAAACGTCTGAGCAGTATCTGGGTGTATCAGGTAGTCACCCTCCTGATTGCTGAGGTATAACTGATAAGTGCTCGGCAAATTGCTTTTCAGGAGCTGGGAAAGTCCATTCAGATCGATGTTGATCACGATCAGTCCGAGTCTTTTACCCTTTGCGATAACCGGGGTAGACACCGTCACAGTCGGCTTATCCCGGCCGGAATGTGCACCCCTTTCATGATTGATGGTGATTTCCGACAAATAGATATCACCCTTGGCCAGCCGCAATGTGCCGGTCACGTAGGGATAGCTCCCCCTTCGCTGCAGACCCGCGCCCACCACTCTGGTCAACTTCTTGCCGTTACGATCGACGCGAACCAGTTCGGGAGCTCCGTTACCGATGCTGATCAGACGGATCTGGAAATATTCCGGGTGCGCCGACAGCATTGCCGCAAAGGTGTCAGCCAGTATCTTTTCATCTTGCCCTGCGGTCTCCTGATCCGGCGAGACAAAAACATTGGCGGACAGCGGCAATGCCGCAAGTAACTGGGAGTCCTCGGCAATCACCGAGATGATGATCTTCATGTTTCGGGCCACAACCTGGGTGGCCGTCAACAGATCCCGTTCCGCCGCTCCGGTCAGCATGTTGCGACTCGACGTATAGAAGTAATATCCGGTCAGGCTTGTTGACAGTATCCCGAAAGCGGCAAGCAGAATGCCTAGCTTGAAGCCGATATCCAATTTTATAAAGTCGGAGAATTTCATGGCTCAGCAATCCTGATAGGAAGATCGGCGTTGGTAAACTTGCGCGAGTGTATCGTTTTGCATCCGGTATTGCCGTAAATTTCAGGCGAGGCATTATACATCTCGTTGTTGACCGCAAAGCCTTCTGTATTAAGACCGGTCTGACCAAGCTTATACGAATGCTGGATATTCAGGCCGCATTTTCGGTGTAGAATCAGGTCGCGATTATTGAGCCATTGAAAAATGTTTCACTGGTGTTGCAGCAATGTATCTCAAGCTGCTTAGCTCGATTTCAAGCCAACTCACATTTTCCTCCCGGAAAGGGGCGCATTGACCTATGTACCGAAATACCTGGTTATTGGCTACAGTGTATTCGATCCTCCTGGTCGGTTGTGCAACCCGGCATAAAACTATAACAGTCAAACCCTCAATAGCTCCACCTGTTGCGAAAGCGGTCGGTAAAACAGTGACCTCTGCAGACGGCTTGGTCAAGGGAGAGATCGTCGGCACACCTGCCCCTTCCAGCAAATTCGCCCAACTACAAATCGGCATGAAGTTGGAACAGGTTAAAAAGTTGATTGGACAACCAAACCATTCCGATAGCCGCATCACTGGCAAGCAATATCAACCGTTTTACTTTGGTGGCGATACACAACGCACTGAGGCATTTTATAAAGGCGAGGGGCAGTTGACCTTTTCAAACACGCAACCTGACAACGCAGCAGACACGCTCATCAAAATCACCGTCAATCCAAATACGTCCGGAAACCGCTGATTCACTGATTGAGCCTCTCAAAGCTCCCCGGCATCGGGTTGACTGCGGTATATAAAATAACTACATTCACATTCAGCCGAAACAAATATTTCGCACCGACAATAAAATCCTAGCCAACTTACTGCCACTCTGGAGATCACATGTCCAATATCGAATCGGTACTTAATGAAACACGCAGCTTCGAGCCATCCGCAGAATTCGTCAAACAAGCCAATGTATCGGGTATGCCGGCTTACCAGGCACTGTGCAAAGCTGCATCACAGGATTATCCCGGCTACTGGGCCAATCTGGCGCGCGAAACCCTGCAGTGGAAAAAACCCTTCAGCAAATCGCTTGATGAAAGCAATGCGCCGTTCTTCAAATGGTTCGAGGATGGACAGTTAAATGTTTCATACAACTGTCTCGACAAGCATCTCGCCGACCGTGCGGAAAAAACCGCGATCATTTTCGAAGCCGACGACGGCAAGGTAAGCAGGGTCAGTTATCGTGAATTGCACGGCCGCGTCAGCCAGTTCGCCAACGGGCTGAAATCGCGCGGCATCAAAAAAGGTGACCGCGTCGTCATCTACCTGCCAATGAGCATCGAGGCGGTGGTGGCGATGCAAGCCTGCGCCCGTATCGGCGCGATCCACTCGGTGGTGTTCGGTGGATTCTCCGCCAAGAGCCTGCATGAGCGCATCAACGATGCAAAAGCTTGCGCGGTCATCACCGCCGATGCGCAAATGCGCGGCGGCAAACTGATGCCATTGAAACCGATCGTCGATGAAGCGCTTTCGACCGGCGGCTGCGAATCCGTTCACACCGTCATCGTCTATCGCCGTGCGGGCAACGATGTGCAGTGGAACGGTGTTCTGGATATCTGGTATCACGACCTGTTCAATTCCCAGCCGACTCACTGCGAACCCGAGTGGGTGGGTGCCGAACATCCGCTGTTCATCCTTTACACTTCGGGTTCGACCGGCAGACCTAAGGGTGTTCAGCATTCCAGCGCCGGTTACCTGCTTGGTGCCATGCTGTCCATGAAATGGGTGTTCGACTACAAGGACAATGACATTTTCTGGTGTACCGCTGATGTGGGTTGGGTAACCGGCCACAGTTATGTGGCTTATGGTCCGCTGGCGATGGGCGCCACACAGGTGATATTCGAGAGCATACCGACTTATCCGGATGCCGGCCGGTTCTGGAAAATGATCCAGGACCACAAGGTCACCATTTTCTATACTGCCCCGACTGCCATTCGCTCGTTGATCAAACTGGGCGGCGAACTACCCAAGCAATATGACCTTTCATCGCTGCGCCTGCTCGGCACAGTCGGTGAGCCGATCAATCCGGAAGCATGGATGTGGTACTACAACACCGTCGGGCAAGGACGCTGCCCGATCGTGGATACCTGGTGGCAGACCGAAACCGGCTGCCATATGATCGCTCCCCTGCCCGGCGCGATGCCGATCAAGCCTGGTTCCTGCACCCTGCCTTTGCCCGGTATCATGGCCACCATCGTCAACGAGGCTGGCGATGAAGTGCATGACAAACACGGCGGCTTTCTGGTCATCACGCGCCCATTTCCTTCTCAGATTCGCACCATCTGGGGCGATCCGGAACGGTACAAAAAATCCTACTTCCCCGAAGAGATGCGCGGATACTATCTGGCGGGGGATTCGGCCCACCGGGATGATGACGGTTACTTCTGGATCATGGGCCGCATCGACGATGTGCTGAAGGTTTCCGGTCACCGTCTGGGCACCATGGAAATCGAATCTGCGCTGGTTGCCAACCCCCTGGTGGCTGAAGCCGCCGTGGTGGGCAAGCCACATGACATCAAGGGCGAAGCGATCGTCGCCTATGTCGTGCTCAAGGGCTCGCGTCCGGCCGATGCCGCCAAAGCCAAGGAAATCGCTGAGGAACTGCGCAATTGGGTAAGCAAGACCATCGGGCCGATCGCCAAACCGGATGAAATTCGTTTTGGCGACAACCTGCCAAAAACCCGTTCCGGAAAGATCATGCGCCGCCTGCTCAGAGCGATCGCCAATGGCGAAGAAATCAGTCAGGATGTGTCGACACTGGAAAATCCGGCAATATTGGAACAGCTCAAAAACCCGGTAAAATAAAACTACCTTCATCTTCAAGGAACGCATGGCGGCGGTCCTTGAAGATAATAATTACAGGATTTTTGCAGTTAGCTCTTCAACTTTCCGACCATTTATCCTCGAACCGTTGCCTTTTGTCACCTTCTTGATATTTTAGATTGACCGAAGCGCAGATGTTAGACTACCATCCATACAGGGTTTACTTCAGGAAGGTCACACGTGTTCTTGATTCGATTGGTTATTTCTTTAATGATCTGGATTTGCGCAGCGGCCGTGCCGGCATATGCTGACGCGGAGGGAACGATTGCGCTTAACATCCCGGTAACACTTGGCGCGCCGGCAGCAAACGAACCTGCACCAGAATGGTTACCTTCTGTCCGTGATATCAGGATCGAGCTGATTCCGGAATCTACCCATGCAGAGCACGAACTTTGGACGCGCATACGCAATGGTTTTGCGATGGGCGACCTGGATTCCAAGCTGGTCGCCAGACATGAGAAGTGGTATGCCCGCCATCCAGACTATTTTGGGCGCATGACTGAACGTGCCCGGCTGTATCTGTATTACATCACCGAAGAAGTGGAGCGACGCGGTATGCCGAGCGAAATCGCCCTTTTGCCCATGGTCGAAAGCGCCTTTAACCCGGGAGCATATTCAACCAGCCGCGCTTCAGGCATCTGGCAATTCATCCCGTCCACCGGAAAAATATTCGGTATGCAGCAGAACTGGTGGTATGACGGTCGCCGGGATGTGATCAGCGCGACCAATGGCGCACTTGACTATCTGCAAAAACTGCATGACATGTTCGGCGATTGGGAACTGGCATTGGCCGCGTACAACTGCGGAGAAGGCGCGGTTCTGCGTGCACAGGCCCACAATCGCAAACGCGGCTTGCCCACCAACTACGCCAGCCTCAGGCTATTAAAGGAAACCCGCAACTATGTACCGAAGTTGATGGCCATCAAACACATCATCTCCGATCCTGCCAGTTTTGGGCTGACACTTCAGGATATTCCCAATCAGCCCTATTTTGCAGCGGTCACCACGACCAAACACATGGACGTCAAGCTGGCGGCAGAATTGGCTGACATCTCGATGGATGAATTCATGGCACTCAATCCTGCGCACAACCGACCGGTGATATTGCAAGATAACAGCGACGTGATCCTGCTCCCGATAGACAAGTTGGAGACTTTCCGCGCCAACCTGGAAAACTACGACAAACCCCTGGTTAGCTGGCAAGCTTACAAACCCAAAAAGGGAGAGCGTCTCGACAAATTGGCGCCGCGCTTCGGCCTGTCATTGGAAAACCTGAAATCCGTGAACGGTCTTACCAGACACGACAACATCAGCACCGGACAAACTCTGCTGGTGCCGGTCAATGGCGAGGAAAACGACGCCGAATTCGAAGCCTTCAACATGCAGTTGGTTGATGACCACGGGCGCGCCACCCGGCACAAAGTGCGCAGAGGCGAAACACTGTCACACATAGCACGCCGCTATCATGTCAGTGTCTCAAGATTGAGGCAATGGAACGGGCCAATGAAAATAATCAGGGTCGGGCAAGTTATCTCTGTCAGCCCGCCAGCTTCCAACAGGTATTCCAATCGCATGTAACAAAACGCACACTTCTAACTTCACTTAAGTATCTGCAACAACACACCGCAAGGAATTTAACCACGCGGCGAAGGCTTTCCTGTAATGGAAGTAAAATTACGGTAACCTTTCCACACCCGCCACACTCCCCACATCAAACCGGCGGCGCTGTGTCGGCGAATCACAAATATAGCCATTGCGCTGGCGACCAGCAAAGGATGGCGACGCAAAAAGCGCACCGCTGCCGCCCCTTGGCCGGCCAGGGCCAACGGGGTATTCCAGTCCGTTACGATCTCAGTCATCTGCTCACGCTGCACGGCGATTCTTGCCAACAACTCACTGCGGCGTTGCGTCAGCGCAAATATTTTTTCATTCATGGCCACAGTTATTCCCCAGGCTGCAACTGCTCCCTGTCCTTGGCCAATTCGGCAAGGCTGGCGGAAAATAATTTTGCTTTGGACTGCGCCTTATTGCGCAACAATATTGCCATCAGCGTACCAAGCACGAAGAAAAGAACACACAACCCGCCCAGCACAGCGAGTCGATGGTCATCCCAGAACAACACAGTGATAAATACCGTGAGCAACAGCACGCCCATGCCAAAACAAAACAATGCGGACAAAGATAAGAAGTACATCTGCGTCAAACGCAGCCGCTCTTCCTGCAGCTCATTCGAGAGCAGTTCCAGCCGCGTCGAAACGATGGCAATCAGCGTCGAAGTCAAGCGTTTGACCGAATCCATCAACCCGGCACTCTGCCCGGCCATGACTTAACGGTCACGGCCAATCAGCATGCCGACAATCACTCCTACACTGGCGGCGACACCAATAGCTGTCCATGGATTCTCATGCACATATTCATCGGTAGCCTTGGCCGCTTCCTTGGTCTTGGCGATAATATCTTCTTCGGCGCTGGCAAGGCGCGCCTTGGCATTCACCAGATTTTCCTGCATACGCTCGCGTGCTACAGCTATTTTTTCACCGGCAACACCGGCTGTTGCCCGCAACAATTCCTCGGTATCCGCCACTACCAGGCGAAAATCCTGAATTAGTTTTTCTTTGCTGACTTCTTTTGCCGCTCCTGCCAATTGGGCGTTCATGATTCACTCCTTAATAATTAATATTTACGTGATAAATTACCACTAAAATCTCCATTCATTGAACTGGAGAATCGAGTACTGTTGTATACCTAAAATATTCTGTCGTCAACCTTGACTCCCAACATATAAATAGCAATGCACGCTATGTGTTGGCGAATGACTGGTCACCGGTGGATAACTCATGCGGCATTGTTCAGAAGCCTGCGCGCAGCGCGGAGCAAAATGGCAGCCACGCGGCGGATTGGCCGGAGACGGCATGTCTCCTGTCACCTTGACACGTTCTCTGTTCGCACCATCAATGCGTGGTACTGCTGACAATAATGCCTGTGTATAGGGATGCTTTGGATTTCGCAGCACTTCCCCTGCCAGACCACGCTCCACGATGCGCCCCAGATACATCACGCACACTTCATGAGCGAGATATTCCACCACGGCAAGATTGTGGGTGATAAACAAATAACTCAACTCGAATTTTTGTTGCAACGACTTCATCAAATTCAAGATTTGCGCCTGTACCGAAACATCCAACGCGCTGGTTGGCTCGTCACAAATCAGAAGTTGCGGCGACACTGCAAGTGCGCGCGCGATAGCAATGCGTTGCCGCTGACCACCGGAAAATTCATGCGGGTAACGCCATTTGGAACTGTTCGCAAGACCAACCTGCTCCAGTAAAGTATCGATATGCGCTTGTCGCAACCCGCTGTTGTTCTCGATATTCAGCGCAGTCATGCCTTCCTCGATGATTTCCGCGACACGCATTTTCGGGTTCAGCGAAGCAAACGGATCCTGAAACACCATCTGCATTGCTGCGCGCTGTTGCCGGGAATCCGATCCGGTCAATTCTCTATCGGCGAATCGCACGCTGCCCGAAATGGATGGAATCAACTGCAACAGTGCTTTGCCCAGCGTAGTTTTGCCGCAACCGGACTCACCCACCAGCGCCAGGGTACGCGCGCGCGGGATATCCAGCGACACCCCGTCCACCGCTTTTACCTGCCCGACCACCCGCTGCAGAATACCTTTGCGTATGGGGAAGTAAACCTTGAGTTCGGAAACCTGCAGGAGCGAATTACAAGGTTCATGATGTAAGGCGGCTTCCGCAATATCCTGGCACTTGTCCACTATGCCGTCGCTCCCGATCATTTGTGCCTTGCCGCTTGTTTCTTGAACCTCATAAAGATGACAGCGTACCCCGTGTCCTTCTTCGACCATAGTCCAGCCGGGTGTTTGCTCGCCACACAGCGACCAGGCTTGGTCGCAGCGCGCGGCAAAACGGCAACCCTTGATGACGCTGCCCAACGGGGGCACATTGCCGGGAATGGCGGTCAGGGATTGATTCCGGCGTGTCACATCGGGAAGTGCCTGGAACAGTTTCCGGGTATAGGGATGCAAGGGGCTGTCAAACAACCGGGCACGACTGGCCTGTTCAACGATTTGTCCGGCATACATCACGCCAACCTGATGCGCCATTTCCGCCACCACGCCGAGATCATGGGTGATCAACAACAGCGACATGCCGCTTGCGGCTTGGGTATCGCGCAACAACTGCAAAACCTGCGCCTGGATGGTGACATCCAGCGCGGTGGTCGGTTCGTCTGCGATCAATAATTTAGGTTGCCCGGCCAGCGCCATCGCAATCATCACGCGTTGCTTCATTCCGCCGGAAAGCTGAAACGGATATTCCACAACGCGCCGGGGGGCGTCCGTAATACCGACCCGATCCAGCAGCTCCACACAATGTAATTGCGCGGCCTTGCCATGCATACTCTGATGCAAAGCCAAAACTTCGGCGATCTGTTCACCGACCGTCATAACCGGATTAAGGCTAAGCCCCGGCTCCTGAAAAATGATCGCAATATTGCCGCCGCGCACTTCGCGCATTTCGCGCTCGCTTAAATCGAATAGCGCGGTATCTCCGATATGTGCCGTACCGCTCTCATGCACCACCCCATCCGGCAACAGACGCAACAGGGAAAGCGCGGTCATCGATTTACCGCAGCCCGACTCCCCGAGCAGCGCAAAGGTCTCACCGGCCCTGATGCCGAAAGAAATATCATCCACGATACGCGCGCCATTGTGCAACTGCGTGGTCAAGTTCGAGACACGAAGAATGTTACCCGTCATACAACCATTCCAGAACGATTCAAACGCGGATCGAACGCATCACGCACCGCGTCGGCAAACAGATTCGCCGCCAGCACCAGCGCCAGCATAAAGCCGAAGGCAGAGGCCAGTGACCACCAAACCATGGGCTCGCGCCCCATCTCCAGCCGCGCTGCGTTGATCATCGTCCCAAAGCTGATCATCGAGGGATCAACACCCACACCAACGTAGGACAATACGGCCTCCGCCAGCACCAATCCGCTAAAATCCATCACCAGTGAGATCAACACGATGTGCATCACGTTCGGCATGATATGCCGTGTCAGGATACGGAACGATGACACACCAAAGGATTGTGCCGCCTGAATGTATTCCATTTCGCGCAACTTTAGTGTTTCGCCACGCAACAGGCGGCACAAACCGGTCCAGCTGGTCACGCCGAGGATGAAGCACAGAGCGACCAAGCGCGCATCCGCCCGCATTGCAGTTAAGTCGAAATAATCTGCATGTTTATCGATGAAAAGTTGCATCATCAACACCATTGCCGCAATCAGCAGCACGCTTGGGATGGAACTCAACACGGTATAAACATACTGGATCACATCATCCACCCAGCCGCGAAAATAGCCCGCAGCTATACCCAGCAACAAAGCCAACGGCAGGGTGACCAGTGTGGTGACCGTACCGATGATCAGTCCGGTACGGATACTTTTCAGCGAAAGATACAGCACATCCTGTCCGACCTTGTCGGTACCGAGCAGGTGATACGCGGTAGCGAGATCGGCAGTCATGCCGATCAATATTGCGATAGCGAGGATAGCAATCAGCAATGGGCGTACCGGCCAGCCTCGTCGTGCCAGCCATCCCTTGCAGAAAAATGCAAAAGCCAAACCCGCTGCCAGACCAGCCAACGCACCTGTCAATGCACGCCACAGCACATCTCCATCCCGTTGCTCCACATTTGACAAGCTAGCTCCGCCATAGCGCAAACGGGGATAGTCACGGAGCACGTTACCACTTGCGTCACTGATGCTTTCTTTGGCATACAGTTCCACTGCCAACGGGGCGGAATAGGTCTTCTCGGTTTGTGTGCGCAACGGCGTAACCAGTTTGTCGAACACGCTCAGCACCTCCGGTGAATAAGCCGTTTCGCCATTGCTGTCTCTTGACAACACGACCTGGTAATGCAGCGTATCCAGCAGACCGACCAGCAGAAACATCGACAGCACCAGTAGCGATACCATCGCCGTCGCATTCTGTGCCACCCTCCGCCAGGGCAACATCAGATGCTCGTGCCGGCGTACGTACAGAACCCACGAGATGCCTGCCGCCAGCAGCAAAAATACCAGTTTGTCGCTCCACAAGAATATCGGGGTGAAGCTCATGAGAGTCGCACTCGCGGATCCACCACGGTGTAGGAGATATCGGTAAGGATCAAACCGACGATATACAACAACGAGCCCAGGAACACCATTGCCCGCACCACACTGAAGTCCTGTGCATTGATCGCGTCGATGGTGTAGCTACCCAAGCCCGGAATACCAAAGAACGATTCAGTGAGCAGGCTGCCCATGAACAAAAGTGGGATGACCACCACTACACCGGTGAGGATAGGGATCATAGCGTTCTTCAACACATGGCGGAACAATACTGCCAATTCCGACAAACCCTTGGCACGGGCGGTACGAACATAATCTTTGCCGATCTCCTCAAGGAATATCGTGCGATACCAGCGACTGCTGGCACCGACGCCACCAATCACACCGATAACGATGGGCAACACCACAAACCTGAAGCTGTCCGTTCCGCCGGCGTAACCGGAGATCGGTACCAGATGCCATAATTTGCTCACCAAGAACTGCCCGCCGATGATGTAGAACAAGCCGGACACCGACATCAAAAACACGCACAAAGCCACGCCGGCAAAATCAAGTGCTGTTGCGCGGAACAGTGTCATCAGCAGGGCGAAACTGACATAGACAACCAATCCGACCAGAAAGGTCGGCAACGCGATGGACAGACTGGGTCCCATACGGGTCGAGATTTCGCGACTGATGCTGCGGCCGTCATCGGAATAGCCAAAATCGAGTACGAACATGTTGGCGGATTTTTGCCAGAAAATCGTGTCGGTGATTTTATGGGTGCTCTCGGCCACACTGTTAAACAATAACGGTTTGTCGTAACCGTGCTGCCCTTTCCATTTTTCGATCGCATCAGGCGTGACGCGCTTGATGCCCAACTGCATCCTCGCCATATCGTCCGGCGTGTTGACCACGAAGAATAGTGCAAAAGTCAACAGGTTGACCCCGACGAGGATGGGCAGGGCATAAAGAATACGGCGTATCAGGTAAGCGATCATTCGGGTTTTGATTCAGTAATTTTGCTGGCGCAACGCCATTTTTTTCATACTTAGTGCAAGGATACCGCACTTAAATATACCAAATTGATTTGGAATAATTTCTCAATACCGACAAGGAACACAATATGTCCATATATCCTTACCAAAATAGAAATCACAAAGTTTCAACACAAGCACGATTTCTGCGGGGTAATTCAGCCAATACTGAACCGATTGGTAAAAGAGTTGCACAATTATGTATCTAAATAATACAATGGCACGAATGACAGGAGGAGAATGACATGCTTCATATAAAAAACAAAATCGCAGTTGGTGTCGCCTTGGCAGTTATTTTCACGACACCGTTTGCATACGCCAAAACCACAAAGCCGGCTCCTTCCAAGGAAGCGGCACCAACCCAAGTCGCGGCTCCACTCAATAGTGTTGCAATGGTCACCGACAGCCCCGCGGACATCAAGATGCGCAGCGGTTCAGGCGACCCGGTCGCAGGCAGAGAGAAATCAGTGTTATGCCAAGGCTGCCATGGTGAAGTGGGCATCAGTATCGAGGGAATGGCACCCAGTCTCGCCGGGCAATATGCGAAATATATTGTCAAACAACTCCGCAACTTCCAGTCAGGTACTCGCGTGCACGAAATCATGAGCGCAATAGCCCAGACCGTTAGCGATGACGATTTGGCCGATATTGCCGCTTATTTCGCCAGCCGGGAAAAAATGAAGGGCGATGGACATGACAACGAGCTTGGCAAGAAATTATTCCTGCACGGCGACATGTCGAGAATGATGGTCGCCTGCGTTAACTGCCACGGGGTAAATGGCAAGGGTAAGTCTCCCGGCAATCCGGTGTTCCCGGTACTTGGCGGCCAGCATAAAGATTACCTGCGCGGGCAGTTGATCAATTTCAGGGACGGTGACCGGGGCAACAGTCCGGGTGGCGTGATGAATATCATCACCCAGAAACTGACCGACCAGGAACTGGATGCGTTGGCGGACTACATTTCAGGATTATAGTCAAATCGAACGGACACAGTCGCGTTCCCAACCAATGCGTTTGCTTGAACCGTGTTGCTATAAAAGATACAATAATTCAACAATAAGAGGCAGGATAGCTTCAAACGGTACTTGCGATTTTACTGGCTGCATCACAACAAATTCAAGAACTGAGGGCGGAAATAATGAGCAAATTTAAATTCATGTTGGCGTCATTGCTTGTGCTGGTCATCAGCAATTTTCAATCGGGTTATGCGGCAGAATCCACTGCGGGCATCAATATCGCCAACGGCGAAACCATCTTCAACGAGGGCAAAGGAGATGCTGCCGCCTGTCAAGGTTGCCACGGGGAAAAAGCGTTGGGCAATGACGATATGGGCGCCCCTCGTCTGGCGAATATCGGCCTGGCTTATGTCGTCAAGCAGCTCACCGAATTTGCCGAGGAAAAACGCGTCCCGTCAGGCATGGGCGCAGCCATGAATGATTTTGCAAAGGCGCTGACCCCGGAGGATCGCCGCGATGTGGCCGGGTATGTCTATACCCTGGAGTTTCAGTCTGAACCATCCGATTTGAAAGCGCTTGCCGCCAACGATAACAAAGTTGGCAAACCAGAGCTGGGCGAGGTTATTGTCACGAAGGGAATCAAAGGCAAGGTGCCTGCTTGTCAAGACTGCCATGGATTTAACGGCCGCGCAGCCAGATTTCCGATGATTAACGATCAAAAATTCGTCTATCTGGTCAATCAGCTTCACAATTGGAAGGACGACAGCAGGGCAAATGACCCAACAGTTGAGAATGTCGGGATCATGCGAAGAATCGCGAAATATCTCAGCGATGATGATATTGCAAACATAGCCGCCTACCTTTCCACTGCACCCAGAGTGGCACCGGGAGGAATGGAAAAAAATAGCAAGAAATAGCTGAATGTTCGGGCAATGGCAACGGAGTGAACACAATATATTCCACTGCCATTGATAACTTACGCGTACCGCTGCGATTTTAGATTCAAGCGGAGGGAGATTGATATGTTTTACAAAAATAACAGCATTGTCGCAGGACTGGTTTTACTAATTCTACTCACGGGAACAGCGTTTGCCCGCGATGAAAACACCAATCCGCTTACTGGACAAGTCGGCGTAGCCCCCGACGATGGCAGCCCGGAGTCGATCAAGCTGCGCAGCGGTTCAGGTGACCCGGTTGCAGGACAGGAAAAATCACAACTGTGCCAAGGTTGCCACGGTGAGGAAGGCATCAGCATGGAGGGCCTGATTCCCAAGCTCGCGGGACAATATGCCAAATACATCTCTAAAGAACTGCGCAATTACCAGTCCGGCGTACGCTCGCACCAGATCATGAATGCCATGGCGGGCACCATCAACGATGATGACTTGGCCGATATCGCCGCCTATTTCGCAAGCAGAACCAAAATGAAGGGCGAAGGCTCGACTAACGAGATTGGCAAGAAACTGTTCCTGCGCGGCGATATTGGCAGAACTGTAGTCGCCTGTATCAACTGCCATGGGGTCAAAGGCAAAGGTTTGACGCCCAATACCTCAATGTTCCCGGTCATCGGCGGACAGCAAAAGGACTATATCCGTCTGCAACTCATCAATTTCAGAAAAGACGAGCGCACCAATAGTCCCAATGCGATCATGAACAAAATCACCCATCATCTGACAGATGATGAAATAGAGGGGTTGGCTGATTACGTTTCCGGCCAATAATTGACTTGATCATATTCACCCCTTGAATGACTGGCAAGGGAAGAGCAAATCCTGACCGGATTCGCATGTATCATTGTATTTAATGACGCTTCCCCAGCAGTGATTCAATCCAGATATGTCACATCGAGCACTGGCCCTCAGACCAGATAATCGGGTTTTTCCAGCCCGGACTTTAAACACTTGCCGATGCCTTTGGTATGTGATTCTCACACGTCAGGATTTCATCAGATATCCTGACCTACCCGGCCCATTCCCAATTTCATTGGTGTCAAATGGCATCAAACCGGACCGATAATTTGTTATCCTACGATTAAGCGATCCTGCGATTGACGGCAAGGCGATCAGGAGAAATAGTTGCTTAAATGCACCACAATCATATCGGGAGAATGGCATGTTCAGCCATAACAGAAGCCTTGTCACTGGTCTGGCACTAGCCGCTCTGCTCTTGGCGACTGGTGCATCGGCCCAAGGAGATACTGCCAATCCGCTCAAGGGGATCATAGAGGCAGATGTGAGTGGTGCGGCGGCGGTCAAGTTGCGCAGCGGCTCCGGCGACCCGATCGCGGGCAATGAGAAGTCGCAACTATGTCAGGGATGTCACGGTGAGTACGGTGTCAGCACAGAGCCATTGATACCTAGCCTCGCCGGCCAATACGGCAACTATATCGCCAAGGAGATCCGCAATTTTCAAGCTGGCATCCGCTCACACCAGATTATGAACGCCATGGTGGGAACTATAGCCAATGACCAGGATATAGCAGACATTTCCGCTTATTTTGCCAGCCAGAAAAAAATGCAGGGCGACGGTTCTCGTGACAACCCCCTGGGCAAGGAATTATTTTTGCACGGAGATACATCCAAAATGAGGCTGGCCTGTGTCAATTGCCATGGGGTAAGGGGTAAGGGCCTGGAAGCCAAGATATCAATGTTCCCTGTGCTCGGTGGCCAGCAAAAGGAATACATTCGCAAACAACTAACCGAGTTCAGGGACGGTTGGCGCACCAACAGCCCCAACGGCATAATGAACAGGATAGCCGGTTCCCTGACAGACGATGAGATTGAGGCGATCGCAGAATATGTTTCTGTTCAGTAACCACCCTGCCGCCGCCTGTATCAATCGGTTACCCGGACATGGACGTACCAATACGAATTCTAAACGGCTACAGGGAATGGCTGTTCCCGTTGCCTATGACTCTGGCTTGTAATTGATATTCACAACTTAACACGCGAGGAGAATGACATGTTTCACAGGAAAGGCAAGATTACCGCTGCCCTGCTTCTTTTCGTTCTAGCTCTGCCTGCGGCGACTTATGCACAGGGCGATGATGTGAATGCAAGCCACACCGGTAACCGGCTTGCGGGCAAGGAAAAATCCCAATTGTGCCAGGGTTGTCATGGCGTCGATGGCAACAGCCTGTCGGAGTTCGTGCCAAAGCTCGCGGGACAAAACCCCGGATATATCGCCAAACAGGTTCACAATTTTCATGCGGGAACACGCAAACACGCAATAATGAATGACCTCGCATTTACCGTGACAGATGACGATATCATCGATATTGCCGAATATTTTTCCGGCCTGAAAAAAATGCAGGGTCAAGGTTCGGCAGGAGAAGGCATTGGCAAGGAATTATTTCTGCACGGCGACTCTTCCAGGAATATCAATGCCTGCATCGGTTGCCATGGTCAGAACGGCAAAGGCCTGGAACCCAATCCCGAGATGATTCCCATAATAGGCGGACAGAACAAGGATTACCTGCTTCGGCAACTGGGAAACTTCAGGAAAGGTGATCGTACCAACAGCCCCAACGGGGTCATGAACGGAGTTGCCAAACCCTTGAGCGATGCGGAGATCGAATCGCTTGCCGAGTATATTTCCGGCCGGTAGTCAATCGATTATTTTCAGCAAAAATTTACCTTGCAATCACATTTTTCCCGGGTGTTGCGTTATCATTCGACCAATACGGACACAAATCTGGTCCGGACAGATTAATCATACGAAAGGATTGTTATGGATTCCAAGATTCGCTTGCTTGTTTTATCGGTAATCATTTCCGTGATCCTTTGGCTGTTGGGCGGTTTCGTGTTCAGCCATACATTCGGGATCATTAGCGTGTTTATAAGTATCGCCATTGTCGGTTTGGCTGCAGGCAACCTGATGGATACGCCTGAACCGTCAACTGACAACCAGTAACAGCCCGGCACTGGTAGATGATTTAACGCCACCGCAAGGTGGCGTGATTTCTGGCACCGGCAATGCACTGCCGACAAACCGGAAAATATGAACAGTGCCTGCAGGGCTGACTTCCCCGTCAGCCACTTGCGATTTCACATTAAAATCCCCTATCCATGAACAAGTATTTCCCGTATCCGTACTTTGTTGTATTTGCCATCGTGGCGTTCAATATCACAGCATTCACGGTCATCCTTCAGATGGACGTGCTGATATTCAAAGCTACCATATTCAAGGTCGTTGCATGGTTGCTAACCGTGGGATCCTGGACGCTGGTTTACGCTTTCCGCAACAAATAACCCGCACCAACCCCAAATATACGCCGCAAATCAAGCCGCCAACCGCGTTGCTGAGTTTTACAATTGCCAAACTCGTCCTGGCGACACTCATTTAACCTCTTCGCGCAGTCTCAACTGGCGCCAAAGCCAAACACCAAACAACAACACCGCTACTCCGGACAACCAAAGCGGCCAGCGCACAGGTTGGTTCCAGTCGCGACGCAGCTGATCGCGCAGCTTTGCATCCACCCGCCAATATTTCAGCTTGTTGTTTGCCATCACGTTGGCTTTGACGTTGCTTAGCCAGCTGTGTTGCAACACATAATTCTTGGGATGGTATCCCCATAGCCAGGGCGAATCATGCCGCAGTATTTCCAGCATGTTATCGATGATCTTCTGGCGAAGCGGGCCGTTTTCCATGTTTTTCATTTGCTCGAACAGCCTGTCATATTCCGGATTGCTGTAATTCGCGGCATTCTCGCCATTCTTGCCCACCTTGGCCTGCGCCCCGCTCAACAAAAACAAAAAGTTTTCCGGATCGGGATAATCGGCATTCCAGCCGAAATAGAACATCTGCGTGTCGCCCTTGCGGATCTTGTCCTGAAAGCGGTTGTAGTCGGTGTTGCGCGCCACCATTTGCACGTTGATCTTGGCAAATTGTTTCCGCATCCAGTCGAGTCTCGACTTCTCCCCGACACCGTTTGCGGTCGTATCCAGATTGATCACCAGCGGCTGGTGGGTTTGTGCGTCCACGCCGTTCGGGTAGCCCGCTTCCGCAAGCAGCCGCTTGGCGGTTTCGATGGATTTTCGTTTTGCTGCGCCATCCACCCAGTCATAGACATAGTGATTGATACCGGCCTCACCATCGCGGTAACCGAATATGCCGGGTGGAATCGGTGACTGTGCCGCAATGCCGCGCCCGTTGGCAAAAATGGAAATGAATTCCTCGAAATCCACCGCGATCGAGATCGCCTGCCGCAATTTGCGCGCCCTATCACTGTTCCCTCCGACCGTGGGGTCAAGCCAGTTAAAACCGGTATACATGGTCGAAGTCGCCACCGCAGTGGAAAGCTTGATGCCCTGCTCCCGCATCGCATCGCTCACCGTCGCCTCACCGCCGACATTGACCTGTACCGCCTGGTCAAAACTATCCGAGCTGATGCCTGAAGCGTCGTAATACCCCTGCAGAAACTTGTTCCAGTATGGAATGGTTTCCTTCTCCAGCGTAAAGACGACCTTATCGATCAGCGGTAGTCGTTTCCCCGCATCCGCCAACAGCCCTGCAGCGGCATCACCGGCTTCGCCTTCAACAGGGTAAGTCTCGCTGTCAAAATAGGGATTGCGTGTCAGCACCATACGCTGATTGGGATTGTTCTCGGACAAGTAATATGGCCCGCTGCCCACCGGCCACCAATCCAGGATCAAGTTGCGCTCACGCATGCCCTGTTGTGCGTAAAACCGCTCGGCCTCGGGCGGCATCGGCGCAAAAAACGGCATCGCCAGCCAGTATTCGAACTGGGGATATTTTCCATATATCTCGATACGATAGGTGTGGTCGTCCAGCACCTGCACGCCCTTCAACGGATACTTGCCGAGATCGAGAAAGGCATCGGGATCTTTCTGTAGTGCCTGCTGCAGCGTCGCGGCATATTCCTTGAGCCCGACGATGTAATCGCTCATCACCCCGAAAATCGGCAGATGCAATTGCGGATGGGCAAGGCGCTTGATCTGGTAGGCATAATCGGCCGCCGTGACAGCTCGAGTACCACTGTGTGGAAAATCGCTCAATGTGTGGATATCACGCAAGTCATCCGCAGTGAGATGGTCGTATTCCGGTTTGCCTTGGGCATCGCGGGCGAACGCAGGGTGCGGCTGAAAACGCATGTTCGGCTTGATATGGATCTCATATGAACTAAAGGCGATCTTTTCCGCAGGCGCATTACTCGGTAGCGGGCGATGATGCTGGTCCAGATAGCGCACCGTCGGCATTTGACTTGCCGCCAGAGGCACCAGTTGATAGGGGCGTTTCAGGTAATGGTATTGCAGGGGCGGCGCGTAGATCTGCGCCAGGAACGCATACTCGTTTTCGCTGTACGCCTGCGCCGGATCGAGATGCTTGGGACGCTCGGTAAAGGTGGCATAAAAGATCGATTTGCCTTCATCCGACGACGGATAGGGATTATTCCACAACCCGCCGTCACAGGCGGCAAGCAGCAGGGCCAACAGGCAAAATACATAACGTTTCATTGCACAAGAGTTTATCCGAAACCATACACTTCGAGGTAATATTGAGCGACCTCAAACAAGGAAAATCAAGATGAATCAGGACTGGCAGAATTTTTTGATCTCGCAGGGTGCAGAAATACATGATGGTGTCGTCAGCCGGTTCGGTGATGCTGCCAAAGAACGTCTGGCCGCCCGCGACGGCACGGTGCTTTGCGACCTGGGCCAGTTTGGTACCCTGCGCGTATCCGGAGAGGAAGCGCAAGCGTTTTTGCAAAACCTGTTGAGCAACGATATTGGCGAAGTCGGCAGCACCCGCGCCCAGCACAGCAGCCTGAATTCTGCCAAGGGACGGATGCTGGCATCCCTGTTGGTCTGGCGCGAAGGCGACGATTACTTGTTACAAGTTCCGCGCGTATTGTGCGAGGCGATACGAAAAAAACTGGCCATGTATGTGTTGCGTTCCAGGGTAAAGGTCAGCGATGCCAGCGATGAGGTTATCCTGCTGGGTTTGTCCGGAACCAGTGCACAGGATAATTTAGCCGCACTTTTCGGAGACTTGCCGGCACAAGACCAAGGCATCATAACCATCGCCCGGGGCAGCGTGATCAAGGTTGGTGAAGCACGTTTTCTGATCAGCACCGACGTTACTGGCGCTGGCGAAATATGGCCGGAACTCACCCGTGAGGCTCTACCGGTTGGCAGCGTGTGCTGGGACTGGCTCAATATCAGGTCGGGTATTCCCGTCATATTGCCGGCCACCCAGGAACAGTTCGTCGCCCAAATGGTTAACCTTGAATTGATCGGCGGCGTGAATTTCAAGAAAGGTTGTTATCCCGGACAGGAGATCGTGGCGCGCATGCAGTATCTCGGCAAACTGAAACGCCGCATGTATCTTGCCCACCTGGACTTCCCGGCCAGCCCGGGTAGCAACGACATTCCGCAGGCGGGTGACGAGTTGTTCAGCACCGAGATGGAAGGCCAGGCCAGCGGCATGATTGTCAATGCGGCGGCGGCTCCGGACGGCGGCTACGATGTACTGGCATCGGTACAATCTTCCAGTCAGCAAACCCAGCAGGTACACTGGAAATCACTGCAGGGTACGGTAGCGCGATTTTTACCGCTTCCTTATGCGTTACCCGCTGTCTGAGTGCCTCTTGAAAACAGCAAGTCAATCCGGAGTATAAGTTTACCCGACACCCATATGGACAAGCCCCGCAACCTACTTTCCCGTATCCATCTGATCGCTTTAGCGGCGATCTCGCTCATCGTTATCAACAGTGTTTGGCTGAACCTGTTCGGCACGCTTGACAACCGCCTCAGCGATCTTGTCGTGCATCATGTCGCGCAATCGCTCAGCCCCGACCCGGACATCGTGATCGTCGATATCGACGAAGCCAGCCTGGCCGCGATGCAGGACACCGCGGGCAGCTGGCCATGGCCGCGCGCGGTGCACGGCGAGCTGCTGCAAGGAATCGCGCGGCAACGACCCCGTGCGATCGTGTTCGACATCATGTTCAGCGAGCCGGATCGTTACCGTCCCGAGAGCGACCAGTATTTCAACGAAGTGCTGCGCGATATGAACAACGTGTATTTCCCGATGGCGCTACTGGAAGGCAACCAGTCGGTGGGCGTGCCCCTGGCAGAGCTGGCAAAAGTCATCGCGATTCCCCACGCCCCCGATGCCGACCCAAATGCGCGCGCCATTCTGCTACCGCCGCAGGCTGTTGCCACCGAGTCATGGCGCGTCGGTCTGATCAATTCAAGCGAAGACAGCGACGGGGTTGCGCGACGCTATGAATTGAGCCGCAATATTTCCGGCTGGCAGCTCGATTCGTTGCCGGCGCGGGTGATGCGCGACCTCGGTTACACCATCCCGATTCAGCCCGACTTCATCCTGCACTGGCGCGGCGGTAGCGATGCATACCGGCATATCTCATACAGCGAGTTATATGCCGACCAGTCGCGTCAGAAACAACTGCGCGACCCGCACGAGCTGACCGGCAAGATTATCATCATAGGCACCACGGCAACCGGCTTGCACGACCTTCGTGCCACGCCGATATCCAGCCAATACCCCGGCGTCGGGATATTGGCGACTGCACTGGATAACCTGAAGAACCAACGCTACCTGCAAGCTGCGCCGAATTATCTCGCTCCGCTGATCGGCATACTGTTGATCGCCTTCCAATTGCCGATGTTTGTCCTGCGCCGCCTCGACGTGTTCAGGATAGGCGGCGCCCTGCTGCTGCTGAGTCTGATATTGCTGGCGGCACAATATTTCGCGATGACGCAACGGTACCGTGTCGAATTACTGACGCCGTTGCTGTTCGGCTGGGGATTCTATTTTGCCGCCGCGATCAGCGAATATCTGCGCGAGAAGCAATCGCGCGAACAAGCGGTGCGAATCTTCAACCGTTTTCTCGATCCGCGCGTAGTCGATTCCCTGGTCGCACAGGGCGAAACCCCGCAATCGCTGAGCGGCAAGGCACGGGAGATAACCGTACTGTTTTCCGACATTCGCGGCTTCACCACCCTGTCGGAAAAGCGCTCGCCGGAAGAGATCGTCAGCCTGCTGAACCGCTACTTCAGCCTGCAGGTGGAGATCATCTTTCGCCACGGCGGCACGCTGGACAAGTTCATCGGCGACGCGATCATGGCGTTCTGGGGCGCACCCCAAGACGATGACCGGCATGCCGAACACGCGGTGGCGGCAGCATTGGAGATGGAGCAGTCGCTGCTGCGCTTCAAAGCAGAACTGGGCGAGGACGGCAAGGATTTCGATGTTGGCATCGGCATACACAGCGGCAATGCCGTGGTCGGCTTTATCGGCTCGGATACCCGTATGGATTACACCGCGATCGGCGACACCGTGAATCTGTCCAGCCGCATCGAGGGGCTGACCAAGGGCGTGGCGCGCATTCTGGTATCCAGCGACACCGTCGCGTGCTGCAAGAATGCATTTGACTTTAGCCCCACCGGCTCATATAAAGTGAAAGGCCGTATGCAAGAAGTCACTTTATATACCCCAGCCAAGGTGGAGCCATGAGATACCTGTACGCACTGATCCTGTATGCTTTTTTGGCCGCTCCGGTTTACGCCGTGCAGGTCGCTTATGCCGTGCACAGTACCGAGATCAAGCTGCTGCCTTTCAGCGATGCCAAAACGGTGGCCAACCTGGATGAAAAAGCAAAAGTGAATATCCTGCTGCGCCAGGGTGGCTGGGTAAAAATCAACAGTAAAAACGGCAATGGCTGGGTCAGGATGCTCAGCGTGCGCAGCGACAGCACTGCCGGCAAGCGCGGCGACACCGGCCTGATCAGCCTGCTCAACGCGGGACGATCGGGAAGTAGCGGCATTACCACGACCACCGGAATTCGCGGCCTGTCGGAAGAAGACCTGAAGAATGCCAAGCCGAATCCGCTGGAATTTGAAAAGCTGGAAAAGCACGCGGTGAACAAGGCCGGGGCCGAAAAATTTGCACGCGACGCGGAACTGAAATCCAGACAATTCGACTATTTGCCCGCCAACGACAACCACTGAATCTCAGGAATGCACACCATGTTCAAACGAGCACTGCTATTTTCCGGCTTCTGCCTGCTCTTTTCGCTTCCGGCACAGGCCTTCGATTTCGATTTCAAGAAGGCTCTCGATATTGCAAAAAACGTGCAACAGGCGCACAAGGATGTAGACGAACCCGAGGAGATCGAAATTGGCCACGGCATCGCCGCCAACCTGCTAGGTGCTTCACCACTGCTGGCGGATGACCGGGTACAGGAATACGTCAACCAGGTGGGCCGCTGGGTAAGTCTGCACACCGAGCGGCCCGATCTGCCATGGCAATTCGGCGTGCTGGCCAGCACCGACATCAATGCATTCGCCACGCCGGGAGGCACGATCTTCATCACCCAGGGACTGTTATCGAGACTGGAAAGCGAATCGGAATTGGCCGGCGTGCTGGCACATGAGATGGTTCACGTGTTGCGCAAGCATCATCTGGCCGCATTGAAAAAGGCAGCGCGTATGGACATCGCTGCGGAACTCGCAAACGGGGTGCTCAAGGACAAGGCTAATTCCGCCGGACTGAACAAGGCCATCAAGGCGGGAACGGAAGTGTATGCGCGCGGGTTGGACAAGGATGACGAATTCGAAGCCGATCGCATGGGCATCGTGATCGCCACGCGGGCAGGATACGATCCCTATGGATTACCGGCCGTGCTGCAGATACTCGAATCTATCAATGCCAAGGATTCCGCCTTGGCGCTGATGTTCAAGACCCATCCATCACCGCAGGATCGGCTCGGCTTGCTGGAAAGTGAAATGGGAAATCAGTTTGATGGTTATTCCGCACCGCCGTTGGCCGACAGGCGCTTTGACAGCGAAATAATTCGTCACGAGTAATCGGCATCAGGTATCAGCCATCAGGCCGATACAATTGCGCGCGACACCGGCTGGCAACTTATAACACCCGCAGTATCGATCTACGCGTTAAACATTCGAAGCAGGATTCCCGGTTCACCATCGAGATGCCGTTTCTAAATCTCCGCAACAACCTTTTTCGGTTTAGTGCCGAGGTCAAGTGCGAGCAACCACCAAGCCAGTAGCGCGAGCAGTAGCGGTTGGTATTGGATCACAATCGAGTAGAAGGTCTTGCCGCCCGGAATGTGCTGGTTCGCCACTTGAATGCAGGCCAGCACGATCAGCAACGTCGATGCGCTGATGGTTGTGCGGCAGAAAGCGACGTATGCCGGCAACAACACGATCAGGTAAGCGTAATCGGGCAGACGGGGCATCAGTACTACATAAGCGAGACAGGCAAACAGGATCGCACTCCGGCCATCCAAAGTGGGTACTCGCAATGCACGGAAAGAAAAAATAAACACGGCTAGTGCAACAGCAGCGTAAAGCAGGAATGGCAGCCCTGCAGGCAATTCATAGCCGGTTTGCTGTACTAGTACCTGGCGCAGATACTCCCACAAGCTGAGAATAGTCGGGTTGATGCTACCGAGAAGCATGAAATGTTTGTTCAGGTTCTTCGCAAACCCTGCTGTCGCCCCCGGTATGGCGAGGTACGACACTGCGGCGACAAGTCCAAACAGGGCAACGGTGACCGCCACCATCAGAAGTGGCCTCTTGGGCCTGAGCGAAGGCACAAAGAGCAGTCCGAGAAATACCAATGGCGTCAGCTTGAATATGGCAGCGGCGGCCGTCAGGGTGCAAAACAACACGTGGCGACGGGCAAGGAGCGCAGCGAAACCGGACCAGAGAAAAAACTGTTCTATGATCGATACATTCCCCACATGCATGTCGATGTAAGCGGGACTGTTGAACGCGATCAGGCCGAACCAGAGGAACACAGGGTCAAAACGTCGCAAGAATAACGATGACCATAATGCGAACAAAGCAACCAGTATCACTCCCTTTACTGCCAGAAACACGATGGAGGCATCTTGAAGTTCCATGCGGACCAGTGGCTCGAAAAAATAGACGGCCATCGGGGGATAGACGAACGGGTAGTCGAACAGGGTCGATGTCCTGGGACGGTCGGCAAGATTATTGAGCACCTCCAGACTATAGGGATCCAACCCGAGGGAGTGGGCGCGCGCGGCAAGATAATAGGTCCAGAAATCATGGAAATCATGTATCTGCCCGGCAAACATCGGAGCAAAGCAAATATACGCATAGAGCACGAACAGTATCGTCAGGATTGCGCGGAAAAGATTTTGGTTCAACATGAGTGAAAATATCGACTTTCGGTTGGGATCGGCCAGCATTCGGGACAATTTGTTCGCGGATGAATCTTGCCGTGTATCAAATTGAATAGCAAGTGCAGCCATCCTTGGTTGG